>NZ_JBFSRZ010000003.1:50773-165776 GCF_041466065.1 Vibrio sp. 10N.239.312.C11 | reverse complement strand
TACCTTTAGCTTCTAAAGATTGGTAGCTGCTTCCGCCCATCTGGTCGTTATCAGATCGCATGTCTTTCAGTTGAAGCATGACTGCCTCACCATTGTCTGCACCAATTTGGAATGACTTAGTACCGTGAGTACCGTTAAGCAGCTTGTTACCACCAAAAGAGGTTGTTTCAGCGATACGGTTCAATTCATCATTAAGCGCCGTTACTTCTTCTTGGATTGCTACACGGTCAGCTTTTGTATTTGACCCGTTTGTTGATTGCAGAGATAAGTCACGCATACGTTGTAGAATGTTCGATGTTTCATTCATCGCACCTTCTGCTGTTTGAGCGATAGAGATACCATCGTTCGCGTTACGTACAGCAACATCAAGACCACGACTCTGAACGTTCAAACGGTTCGAGATTTGTAGGCCAGCAGCGTCATCTTTTGCGCTGTTGATTTTAGAACCTGAAGATAGGCGTTCCATTGATGTTTGTTGAGCGCTGTTTGCACTGTTTAGGTAACGTTGTGCTGTCATTGCTGAAACGTTGGTATTTACATTCACTGCCATGGTGATTTCTCCAATTGATTTTCCGGTATAGCGGTTTCCGACGTCTCGGAAAACCAAATAGTTATCTCTAAGTTACTTTTAATAACGGCTCAAAATTCAGAAGCTTTAGAAAAACTTTCAAAAAACCACAAATTAAATATTAAAATCAAATTTATCAGACACTTAAAATCTCACATTTTTTATAACAGTGGCAGCCTTCAATTGAGAATGCATTTAAAAGTGTTCAAAAAACACACTAATCACTATTTGAGTTATCCTATATAGAGAAATGAATAGTCGCCAAAGAGCTCAGATTGGTATGCTTCTTATACAAAGAGTTGAGTTGTTTGTCGTGAAACAGATAAGTGAGATCGAGGTTTTGCGGATTTGAAAGGTAAACTAGACGATCTAAAAGAAAATAAAAGTGTAGAAATAGAAAGGAAAAAGCCCCTTTTCCTGTTAAGGAAACGGGGCTAGTTGGCGTGTCAGAGCCTGTGCGGAGATCATCGAGAAATGAACACATTTCCGACGCGCCGTTGCATTCTTACCGTAAAAATGGATAGCAGGTGAGAGATGAGAGAGCTAAACACCCGATAGTAAGTATGCTTGCCAGTTTCCCTTGCTACGCAGTTCACGTCTGAACACGAGTAGCAAGTTCAACCAATAACTATTGCAATAGTGATATTGCAGAGTTAGGCAACTGTTTTGCTTGAGCAAGTATTGATGTACCTGCCTGTTGCAGAATTTGAGCTTTGGTCATTTGCGTTGTCTCTTTCGCAAAGTCTGTATCTTTGATTCGGCTGTTTGAAGCGTCTACGTTCTCTTGAACATTTGCCAAGTTATTAATACTGTGGCTTAAACGGTTCTGCTTCGCACCCAAATCAGCGCGCTGTGAATCGACATACTGCATCGCAGAATCAATTACACCGATTGCGTTTTGTGAACCAGCAACGGTATTCAAGTCGATATCCTGAACCAATGAAGTTCGACCTTCACTTTTAAGGCCTAGCTCAGAGGCTAAACTGCCCGAGATCGACATCGCGCCTTCTAAATCAGGTTCCGCAACAAATATTTGCATGCGACCTTCATCCGTCACAGACGCATTCACTAGATCAGATTGGCCGTTAATGTAAGTTGCTAGTTCTTCGATATCTTCACCCACTTTGGCGCTTATATCGAGAACAATGGCTTCACCCGCTTTAGTTTTAAATTCAAACTTAAGGTCTTTTGCTGTTGGTGGAACTTCCCAACTATTGTCTTTAGCGTGTTCAGAGTCGAACGTCGTTCCTCCCATGCGGAAGTCATCAGCACGAATACTGGTTAACGCCATGATCATAGCTTCACCAGAGTTTGAACCAATCTGGAATGAAGCTTCACCGAATGAACCATTCAATAGACGACGGCCACCGAAAGCAGTGGTCTCTGCGATACGGTTAAGCTCATCTTGAAGTGCCATTGTCTCTTCGTTTAGCGCTTGACGCTCTGCCGGAGAGTTGGTGCCGTTTGATGATTGAATCGCCAAGTCACGCATGCGTTGTAATACGTTCGTTGATTCATTCATCGCACCTTCTGCTGTCTGAGCAATCGAAATACCATCATTAGCATTACGCATTGCTACATCCAGACCACGTGATTGCGCGGTTAAGCGGTTCGAGATTTGCAGGCCTGCCGCATCATCTTTTGCGCTATTGATTTTATGACCTGATGACAAACGCTCCATAGAAGTCGCTAAGTCATTAGACGATTTATTCAAGTATCGCTGTGCTGTCATAGCAGATACGTTAGTGCTTACATTAATAGCCATATTGCTCTCCTTATGAGTTCGCAAAGTCACTGCGAAGCGGCCAGCTTTACTCTCATATGGATAAGCACTGACCGTGTATTACGCGATAAACCCTAGAGTAAGGTTTAAGATCTGTATTAATCATTTATGAAAATTATAAAAGCATGTTGTGTGCCAACTTTTATTTTAATTCCGATAAACTTAAAATAAACATAAAAAACAAAAACTTAAACCATACCCCCCCCCATAGGAGCTAATTATATCAAGTCGAGAAAATAAGATATTGATATCTCTCGTTGCCGTTTTTTGCCGCTATTTTTCAAACATGCACACTGAACAAAAAAGTGGCAATCCATAGAATTATTCGCACATATGGCATAGCACATACGGCAGAGAATTAACCCCAGATTAACGGCTGTTCATAGCTAAATATAATTAAACAAGGTCAGGTCTTTCGTCTTGCCAAACGCTTGTTGTGAAGCTTGTAGCGCTCGAGAGTTTTCATTGAATTCAATGATGGCTTTCGAATAGTCCAAGTCTTCAAAATTGCTTTTTGCTTTCGCTAAAGACAACTTAAAATCTTCATGTTGCTGCTCTTGAATATCCAATGTACTCAAACGAGCACCGACATCCGTTCTCGCCTTAGTCAAATGAATAAACGCGGCATGAAATTCTTCGGTCATTTGGTGCAACTTTGCCGTTGCCGATGCATCTGATACAGGATTTTCTGCCTGTTCGGCGGTCTCTTTGAACGTATCAAAGATAGAGAATGTCTCTCTCGGCTCTAACGTGATCGAGTCACCTTTCGTGATCTGTCCTTTGAATTGGATATTCAAACCTTCATAAACAACTCCCTTCGAAGGGTCAAAATCTTCTGCAGCAACCACTGCACCGTCTTTTTCAAGCTGATAAGCGAACTTGCCCGTCTGCATATCAACAAAAGTGACTTTATAAGTTGCACTATCGTCAGCTGTATTAGTTGCACGACCTAGCAATAACTCAGAGGCTGGTTCAAGGTCATACTGAGGTTCGTAATCACCGAACGGGTTATCTATTTCCATAAACAACTTACTGCCCGGATCGTTCATTGCCATTTCAAAGCTCGTTGCTACTCGCATCTTTCTTTGATAGTCATCACCTTGATAAGAAACATTCCCTTCATTATCTTGAAAAAATGGCTGGCTCTTGGGCTTGGTTCCTGAAAATGTGTAGTTACCTGACTCATCTTGAGTATTCGCTAAATGTAGAAGATTATTCGATAACTCTTGAATTTCACGTTTCTTCGCTAAGCGGTCTTCCGGAGAAAGTGCACCGTTAATCATTTCCATCACGGTTCGTTTTGCTTCATCCGCGAACCCTTCCGAGTTGGCGACCATGACCTCATGATGTTCAAGGCGGTTTCTAATTAGAGTGATCGCATCGACATACTGTTTAAGTTGCTCAGATTGCTGGCCGATGTTTTGTAAATAATGCGTCGCCAAAGGATCATCACTCGCCGACTGTAATTTCTTACCGGAAGCCAGTTGTGCTTGATTATGATGCACCTTGTTTTCTTGGCGGCGAAAGTCATTTTGTACTGACTGATAATTATGAAAGCTAGAAATACGAGTCAACATTTATCTCTCCTACCTCAAAGCCAAAATAGTATTAAACGTATCATTTGCGGCTTGCATGATGCGTGAAGAAGCCATGTACGCTTGCTGAAATTTCATCATATTTGCCGCTTCTTCATCTAGGTTCACCCCAGAGACTGAAGCAATACGTTCTTGAGCTGACTCTTTTTCTAGCCTAGCAATATCACTCAAGCGATTTGCCGTTGAAGATTTCAAGCCCGTATTGGTATTCAAGTTGTGGTAAAGATCTAAAATAGTAGACTCACCATCATCCAAAACTTTGCCTGTTTGGAGATCTTGCAATTTACGCAAGTTGCCATTGTCACCTTCTGATGGGACAAGGTTTGCCGTAAATTTATCGTTTGCCACCGCGCCCGGTGTAAGTTCAAACGTTGTGCCATTAATTGTCACAGGGCCTTGTGGTGGATACGGTTGAGGCTGCATAAGTATGTTGCCCTTAGGATCGGTAACCGCAAACTGTTCGCCCTTTGGTGACACGATCACTTCAAACTCTCGTAATTGACCTGCCGCCAAAATTTTGAAACCAGCAGTACCTTTGGCAAAGGTAGTTGATGCCTCATAGCTTTGCGCCGCAATATCTTTAGGGTCTTTGGTTTCCATCTGAATCTGCGCGGCAAAGTTGCGGGTTGGGCGTAGTAAGAGCTTCTCACCCAGTTCAGGTGGATTGCGAACTTCCACTCGCATGCCATCTAAATAAAAGGCATTGCCGGTTGAATTGGTGCTAACTTTTACCGTTTCACCATCTGGCTTAATCACCACATAATCGCTGCCATCGTATTTCAGACCATACTCGCCGCCTTTCAGAGCAGAAGTATCATCAATATAGACCGCGACATCCGCTTTTGACTGTCCATGAGCAGTAACACGAGACTTAGCCACTAACTCAGAGTTCACATCGGTAAACAGGTTTTTACCTACATTGCCATTGAGATCCAAACCTTGCGATTGCAGTGCATTGACCTCGTATGAAAACGCGGTCGCCAAACGACCAAGCTCATCCATAACTGCAGGAATATGTTCATCACGCATGTCTAACATCGCGCCGATTTGTCCATCAATATCGCGGTTAGTAATCGCTTTTAATGACTTTCCTTCTACGATAGCAAGACGACGCTGATGTGCATCTGGTACGCCATCGATCATTTTCAGTTGGCTCGCTTCTGTACCAGAAACTAAGGTATGACCATTACCGATGTGGACATTAAACCCTTCATTATTAGCTCGTGGTGTCACCGTCACTTTAGTGTAACCAGAAAGCTCATTAACTAGCTGTTCGTGTTGATCTTGTAGATCATTATGAGGTCCGGGAGTTCGTACCATTAGTCGCTGAAGATCACGGATCTCGTATGCAATTTGGTTAACTCGCTCGATACCCATGTCTAATTTCTTATTCGCAGAATCAGACTGTTGACGAACGGTTTCATGAAATTCATTTAACGTTTTACTTAATAACCCAGCTTTTTCTATGACGACTTTACGTGTACCCACATCATTCGGGGTATCAGCGAGCGTCTTAACAGAATCAAACCACTCATTAAGGTTCTCTGGGATCTTCTTCGAAACAACCGATGACAACATGCTTGACAGCATATCCAGGTTAGCTTCGGTATCCGCTTTGTTAGCGGCATTGGTTGTTGATAAGTTAAGTTCCTTGACGGCAAACTGGTCCCACGAGCGGCGAACATTTTCCACATGCACACCCATACCGTAGGTTTGACCACCGTACTGGCGCGGGTCATTCACACCTTGAACCACAGACTGACGGCTATAGCCTTCTGTGTTGGCGTTAGAAATGTTATGACCTGTGGTGTTTAGCTGTCTCTGAGCAGTAAGAACACTTTGTGCTCCTACATTCAGAAGATCCGACGCCATAATGCCCCCAAAAAACTTAACAAAATCAGCATGAACTGATTAACTACTACAGCTTATTATTAAGATATTTAGCAATATATGTGCCAATAGAAATAACGGAGAGTTAAAAGACAATAATTTATTGAAGTGTAAGGAGAAAACCATGGATGGCGCGTAAGACTGAAGGAGCGGATAAGAAAAGAGCCTGCCGGTGGCAAGCTCTCGAGTGCATTCAATAACGCTATTTCATCTCATCAATCTTAGCTTTAACTCGTAAAACTTTGTCGGCATAGTTAGGGTCGGTTGCGTAACCCGCCTGGTGAATGCCTTTGATGAAATTCTCAGAGTTACCTTGATGCTGCAATGCCGTTTCGTATCTTGGGTTTTCGTTCAAGAACTTCACGTAATCATTAAAGCTATCTTCGAAATTAGAGTAAGAACGGAAAGAAGCAGACTCTTTAACGGCTGTTTTACCATGGAACTCTAGAGTTTGAGTAGCAACCTTATCGCCCTTCCAACTTCTATCGGCTTTGATATTGAATAGGTTGTTGCTGTTGCCCAAAGAGTTCTTAATCATCTTAGAACCCCAACCTGTTTCAAGTGCCGCTTGTGCCAATAGCAGTGATGAATCAACACCGAGTGCGCTCGCCGCTTTTTCAGCGTAAGGCTTCATTGAGGCAACAAACGATTCTGGAGAGTCGAAGGAAACGGGTTGTTTGGCTGATGACACGTCTGTTGCTGACATAGCTTGCGCAGATTGAACATCCGACACTCTATCTTCTGAACGCCCCGAGTATCGCGGTCTTCGCAGTGAAGTATCAAAGCCTTCATTGCGAACCTTATCTTCAGTTGCATCATTTGCTTGGCCAGCACTTAACTGAGCTACGATCATGTCCGCAAGACCGAGTGAACCTGATGCACTGAGTTCACTCGCCATTTGGTCATCTTGCATCTGACGATAAAACTGTTCATTCTGGCTGTTCAACATATCTGACTTAAAGCTCGAGTTCGCATCACGCATCGACTTAAACAACATCGAGGTAAAAATAGATTCAAACTGTTTTGCTGCAGCGGTTAGCGCTTCTTTTTCACTGCCTTCTTCACCGCTTACCGCTTGTTGACGAAGACGGTCTAGGCTACCAATATCGTGAATAAAGCCGATGTCACTGTTATTTTTAATCATGCTTTATCCCTTAAATAATGATCAACTGACCTTCAATTGCACCCGCTTGTTTCAGTGCTTGAAGGATTGCCATTAAATCAGAAGGTGCGGCGCCGACTTCATTGACAGCGCGTACCAAATCATCGAGCGTTAAACCGGGTTCGAACTTGAACATTTTACCATCGGCTTCGGTTACTTCGATGTCCGAATCAGGAACGACTACCGTTTGACCACCAGAGAATGCGTTAGGTTGACTCACGTTTAGATTTTCTTTGATTGCAACTGTCATGCCGCCGTGTGTTACTGCTGCTGCTTTTAAGCGCACATGCTTACCAACAACAATAGTACCGGTACGAGAGTTAACAATGATTTTTGCAGAGCCCTCTGCAGGGTCAAATTCGATGTTTTCGATGGCAGACAAGAAAGCCACACGTTGGCTGATTTCACGTGGCGCACGAACTTTTACAGAAGTCGCATCGACCGCAGACGCCATTTGAGGGCCAAGGAAATTATTAACCGCATCAGCTAAACGCTGAGCCGTAGTAAAATCAGATTGGATTAAGTTGAAAGTGATGTAGTCACCACGACCAAATGGGGTTGGGATTTCTTGCTCTACCGTCGCACCGCTAGAGATGATACCAACGTTAGGGTTGTTACCAACGAGCTTAGAACCATCGTTGCCTTGAGCACTAAAACCACTCACCACCAAATTACCTTGTGCCACAGCGTACACTTGACCGTCCAGACCTTTAAGAAAAGTCTGCAGCAAAGTACCACCACGAAGGCTTTTTGCTGAACCAATAGACGACACCGTTACGTCTACTTCCTGGCCTTGCTTAGAGAATGCAGGAAGTTCAGCGGTAACAATTACCGCCGCTACGTTTTTGGTTTTTGGCTTAGTGCCAGGCGGCAATTGAATGCCAAAATTTTGCAGCATTGCGTTAAACGTTTGATCGGTAAAGGGAGTTGTTTCACCAGTACCCGGCAAACCCGTAACCAAACCATAACCGACAAGTTGGTTACTACGAACACCCGCCACTTTTGCCACGTCTTTAATACGCGCAGCATGGGCACTGGTGGCAAGAAATAGCATGCCGAATAGTACGAGTGTGAGTTTTTTCATTGAGTAACCTGTCTGTATTGCTTTAGTTTATAATAACTTAGCGAAATATTTGTGATTAATGAGGGCTGTCAGTATCCCGACGCCCTATCAAGCTCTACAGAGATACATTAAAGAATCGTGCCAAGAATCCAGGCTCTTGCATATCTTTCTGCACGCCCGTACCTGAATACTGAATTCGTGCGTTAGAAACACGGTTTGAAGCGATGGTATTTTCGAAGTCTATATCATCAGGACGGATGGTGCCGCTTAGGCGGATGTACTCATCGCCCGTATTCAGTGTCATCCACTTTTCGCCACGGACCACTAGGTTACCATTGGCTAATACTTCGATAACTTCAACGGTAATGTATCCGCTGATACTGTTACTTTGGTTGGCTGACGCGTCACCCGCAAAGGTGTTGGTGTTACTCAGATCGTAAGAAAAGTTGTATTTACCAAGTTCTAGATTTTCACCACCTACAGCTAACGGTTCCATCGATGCATCGTTCGATTTAGACATATCTGCATTAGCTTTTTTAGTCGCTCGCGTATTCTCATCTAACGCAACTGTAATAATGTCACCAATACCGCGAGGTTTTGAGTCGTCATACATGCTACCAATGTGGTTAGCATTGAACAGTGAGCCTGTTGCTGCCGCATAATGCTCTTGTTTTTTCTTCGGGTTAATTGGCGCCCATGCAGGATCACCAGCAATAGGGTCCGTTCTATCTCGAAGTGTGTCGATAATACCAGAGCTTTCCTGGGCCGACTTGTCGCCTTCTACGGCATCAACCACTGTGGTTGCGTTCTCTTGCGCCGGAGTTTCAATTGGAGCCAATGGGGCGCAGCCAGTCATAGACAAAAATAGGGCTAAACAAACAATACGTTTCATGGCGACATACTCTCAGCGGGCAATGGTAAACAGAACGATCAAAAGAAATAAGTAAACAGCGAATTAACTAGCTACAGTTGTTGGTTAACGAAGCTCATCATCTTATCTACCGCCGAGATAACTTTTGAGTTCATTTCGTATACACGTTGAGCTTCGATCATGTTAACCAACTCTTCAGTTACGTTTACATTGGATGCTTCAAGCATAGACTGACGAACATTACCTAAGCCGTTCAACCCCGGAACACCCTCTTGCGGGTCACCACTTGCACCTGTAGGCAAGTAAAGGTTTTGGCCAATAGGCTCTAAACCACCTGGGTTTACGAAATCAGTAATGGTGATTTGACCAACCACGACGTTGTTTTGCTGACCACGTAGACGAACCGACACCTCACCATCGTTACCAACCGTTACCGAGATCGCATCTTCAGGAATAACGATTTCGGGTTGTAGGGCATAACCTTGACCCGATGTTACGATCGCGCCGTCACCGTTCAGTGTGAACTGACCATTACGGCTGTAGCCTGTTTCACCATCTGGCATTTCCACTTGGAAGAAGCCATCACCTTCGATCATCATATCTAAGCTGTTCGAGGTTGTTTGTGCATTACCGTGTGTGTGCACCTTTTGAGTTGCTACTACCTTAGAACCAGCACCCAACATCAAACCACTTGGCAGCTCAGTATTCTGAGACGATTGGCCACCTGGTTGGTTAATATTCTGATAGAACAAATCTTCAAACACCGCACGGCTCTTTTTAAAGCCAATAGTTGAGGCGTTGGCAAGGTTGTTTGAAATTGTTGAGATGTTGGTTTGTTGGGCGTCTAAACCGGTTTTACTTACCCATAATGCTGGATGCATAGCAAATTCCTTTAAATTCTATTAGCTCATACGAAGCAGTGAATCAGACGATTTGTCCATTTCCTCTGCTGTGCTCATCATCTTGACCTGCATTTCGAATTGACGTTGTAAGTCAATTAGGCTGGTCATTTCACCGACAGCATTTACATTACTGCCTTCGATGGCACCTTTTAGCAACGTTACCGCTGCATCTGCTTCGTATGCCTGATCTGGGTTTTTCGAACGGAATAAACCATTCGTGTCTTTAAATAAGCTTTGATTATCTGGACGCACAAGTTTGATACGATCAACTACGGCTAATTCTTCAGCTGGAGCGCCTTGAGGAATCACCGAAATCGTACCATCTGTACCAATTTCTACTTTACTGATTGGGATTGGGATCGTGATTGGTGCGTCGTTTTCACCAAGCACTAAATGACCACTTGCGTTGGTAAGCAAACCGTTTTGGTCAACCCTTAGGTTACCGTTACGGGTTAAACCTTCACGACCAGTGTTGTCCATAACTGAAATCCAACCATCACCTTGAATGGTGACGTCTAGATCTCGGCCTGTAGTAACCACACTACCCTGAGCGAAATTATGACCCGGGCGCTCTGTCATGCTGAAAACACGAGTAGGCATACCTTCGCCATACGCTTGCATTGAACGTGCCTGTGCTAAATCAGCACGGAAACCCGTTGTACTTACATTGGCAAGGTTGTTTGAACGCAGCTGCAAAGCCTGCATATTTTGCTTAGCGCCGCTCATGGCAAGAAACAGTGCGCGATCCATAATTTTGCTCCAAAAATCATCTTCTGGAACTAATAAAGCAAACACTATGCCAATATTTTTAACTGTTATTTATCAAAAACTTAAACGGAGAAACAACAAAAAAAACTGATCATAAAGGATCATTGAGGAAGAATTGTTGCCAGAGGCGTTACCGGGCGGCAATAGGGGCGGCAAATAGAGAAGCAAACAGCCATACGTAATTCATCAACAATACCCAATTCAATAACATTGAATTGGGTATTCGCAGATGATTCAAACGCTCGAAACGATTAACGAATCTGAAGAATATTCTGTTGTAGTTGGTTGTGTACTTCTAGAGAACGAGAGTTCGCTTGGAAGTTACGTTGAGCAGAAATCAAATCAACCAATTCTTGAGTCATATCGATATTCGACTGCTCTAGTGAGCCATTGTTGATACTACCAAATGAACCTTTATTTGATTCACCCCAGATTTTATCACCTGAAGCGTTAGTAGAATCCCATTGAGTGCCGCCTTTCTTATCTAGACCATGCTCATTAGGTACACGAACTAAACCTACGCGGCCTAGTATCACATTTTCACCGTTTGAGTAACTGCCTAGGACACTGCCGTACTCATCGAAATCGATTTTCGTTAAGAAACCAGTTGTCGCGCCATCTTCATCAAACCTAGACAGTTCGAATGGAGCGGCAAACTGAGTTGAAGAATCCAGACCAAAGTTAAGTACCTGTGTCGGATCTGCACCGTTCAAATCAATTGCGTTCTCACCAGCACCGATAGGATCAGATAGAATTGGCTGACCACTGTTAAGGCTTGCTAAGGTACCGTCATTGTTGAATTTCATGGTGTGACCAACATGACCTGCTGAATTCGTCGCGTCGCCACCAGTAATGTTTACCGGCTTCTCACCCGTTTCATCTGACATGGTGTAGTACGTTTGCCAAGTATTCGGTTGAGTCTGATCTTTTAGGTAGTAAGTCGTTAACTTGTAAGACTGTCCCATAGAATCGTAGACCGTCGAAGACGTTGCACGGTTGTAGGTATCTGGATCTTTGAAGTCAAATGTTGCCGGGTCTTTAAGATCACCGTTCGCAGGAAGGTTAACCCCTACTTCAATGTTTTCTGTCTGTTTAGGCTTACCAAACTCAGCTGGAATGTCGAGAGGCTTTGGTGCATAAGAAAGAACTTCACCCGAGTTTGGATCGACATCATAACCTAAAAGAAACTCATCATTGGCCGTAACCATGTAGTTGTCTTTATTTAGGTGAAATGCACCATTACGCGTTAGTTCATTGATCTCTGGCACCATACGGTCTTTCGATACTGCAAAGAAACCTGTACCACTTACACGCAAGTCCATTGGGTTATTCGTATAGATACTTGAACCTTCATGGAACTGTTGTGCCACTTGGCTAGCTTGCGCACCGCCTCCTGGCGTCGTTTTTGCGTTAGTGAACAACGAGCTTGAGTAAACATCCCCGAACTCCGCACGAGACTCTTTAAAGCCAAATGTGTTTGCGTTCGCAATGTTGTTACTGGTTGTATTCAGGTCTAACTGTGCAGCGGATAGACCGCTTAAAGATACATATGACATTCCAATATTCTCCTAATCTAGCTAGCATAATCACTCTAAAAAGAGCTACGCTTTACCAACTTCTAGTACTTCAGCAAGTCGTACTGGCGATGTAAAACCAGCCAGATTGAGTAGTACGTTGCCATCGCCTTTACCAAGAAGCACACTGTTCACGTTCGCATAACTCGACACTTGGAACTCTGTGTTCTCACCTTCCAATAAACCCGACGCTTTCACGTTGTATTTACCGGCCGGCAATGGATTACCGTCTTCGTCTTTTCCGTCCCACTCAACACGCGTGTCACCAGATGGTTTTGAGCCGATATCAAAAGTGCGAACCAATTGGCCAACTTCATTCTCAACACGGACCATTACATTGTCCATTGCCTGAGGAAGCTTAACCATTGACGCCATACCGCCATCACCTTGTTTCACACCTGCCGCTCCAGGAACCAATACATCGCGTCCAACCAAAGAAGATGCCTGCAGTGCTTGGTTAGAAGTCATTGATGAATTCAAGCTTTCAAACTGTGTATTCATTTTGCCAATGCCATCTACGGTCGCAAATGAAGCCATTTGCGCAATCATCTGGTCATTGCTAACCGGCTTAAAAGGGTCTTGTTGTGCAAGTTGCTTAGTCAACAACGATAAGAAGTCATCTTGTTTAAGATCTTGCTTACCTGTTGTTTCATCGGGCTTCTTAGCACCATCTTGAAGACTCTTCAGCTGGTCAACATAGGACAAGCCGCTTTGACCAACATTGTTGATTCCAGCCATTTGCTACCTCCTTATCCTTATTGACCCATCTGCAGCGTACGCAGCAGCATTTGTTTACTCGAGTCAGCAACCTGTACGTTTGTTTGATACGCACGTGATGCTGAAATCATGTTAGCCATTTCTTCCATAACGTTAACGTTAGGCTTATAGATGTAGCCTTCGTTGTTCGCTAACGGGTGATCTGGGTTGTACTCCGCATTCAGCGGTTTATCGCTTTCTACGATACCTAATACTTTTACTGGCACAGTGTGACCACTATTACGCGCCTGATTTAACTCAGCGCCAAACACTGCGTGGCGAGCCTTGTAAGTGTCTTTAGCAGAGCTACTTACACTGTCTGCGTTAGCAAGGTTACTTGAGGTAGTATTTAGACGAACAGATTCAGCACTCATCGCAGAACCAGTCACATTGAATACATTAAATAAGCTCATCTAGTTATTCCCCTTTTATCGCTTTAGTTAAATTCTTGAACTTACTTCCTAAGAAGTCGAGAGAGGCTTGATGCCTAATTTGGTTTTGCATGAAAAGATTTCGTTCCAAATCCAAATCAACCGTATTGCCATCTCCAGTATCAGGTTGCGTAGGAATTCGATACTTCGTTTCCCCATTCACCGTTGTTGAGGCAGAAATATGCCGACCGTCTGTTCGGCTAAGACCAATGCTTGCCCCAGAACTTGCCGCCTGCAGTGATTTATTAAAGTCTAATCCCTTTGCTTTATACCCAGGCGTGTTAGCTTGCGCGATATTGGTGGAAAGCACCTCAGCGTTACGCTCACGTACACCAACTGTGTGCTGGTGAATGCCTAAAGCATTGTCAAAAGAAATAGCCATGTAAACCTCAACTCAAGAACTGACTGTTATGAAATAACCTAAGCAATATATATACCAACTTTAAAAACAAAGTGGCCGACCATTACTTTTACAGGTTACTCGTGGGTAAACTTGCAATATACAAGCCAACAAATAGAGTAAATTGGAATGTCACTCTGACTTAAAGATATAGATTAAATTAGAAAAAGAAAACCCAGCACTTGGCTGGGTTTTAAATTTGGACAGTAATATTGCACCTTAAAGTGGTGACACTAATTACTTTAATTTGTAGATGATGCCTGGATTACAGCGAACCATTTCAAAACGATCCGTTAAGCCGGTTAACGATTCAGACGCACCCAATAACAGGTAACCACCAGGGTTCAGGCTATTTGCCATCTGGTTAAGAACTTTTGACTTCATATCCGGAGAGAAATAAATCAACACGTTACGACAAAATATAATGTCGAATTTGCCTAACAGTGCATAACTCTCCATCAAGTTCTGAGGACGGAAGTTTACCATTCGCTTAACGTTGTCTTTCACTTTCATACGACCATCGCCAGCATCTTCAAAGAAAGTGCGACGGCGCTCAGGAGAAAGTCCTCGGCCCAAGGCAAGGTTGTCATAAGCGCCGGTGCGGCACATATCCAACATACTTGCTGAAATATCAGTAGCGGTAATCGATACATTTGGCAACATACCCGGCTTACGTGCTTGGGTCTCAAGTATCGTCATAGCCATTGAGTATGGTTCTTGGCCTGAAGAGCTTGCCGCAGACCAAATCTTGATAGGACGTTTATTTGCCGCTATTTCCGGTAGAAGTTTATCCGCTAGTACAGCAAACGGATAAGTATCTCGGAACCAAAGTGTCTCGTTAGTCGTCATAGCATCCACTGCCGCCACTCTCAACTCACGGTTTCGACCTGTCACTACATCTCTTAGCAAATCAGACAATGAAGCTACATTAAACTTCGTTACTAATGGGCTTAGACGACTGCGCACTAAATACTGCTTACTGTCACCTAATACAATGCCACATTGAGATTCTAAGAAACGGCTGAAATCGCGATACTCTTGATCACTTATTGTTATAGCAGTCATTAATGTCTCTTTTAGTTAGTTAACGCAGCTTTAACCGCGCCACCAAGCTCATCAGGATTGAATTTCGCGATGAAGGAGTTAGCCCCTACACGCTCAACCATGGCTTGGTTAAATACACCACTCAATGATGAGTGCAAAATTACGTATAAATCTTTTAGTTCTGCGTGACGACGAATCTCAGCAGTCAGCGTGTATCCATCCATTTCAGGCATTTCGATATCTGAAATGACCAATGAAATTTGATCGTAAATACTGCCTTCCGATGCCATTTTCATCAGAGTCTCATAGGCTTCTTTACCATCTTTAACAGCAATGACCTCAAAACCAATAGATTCTATAGCACGTTGAACCTGCTTACGAGCAACTGTCGAGTCATCAGCAATCAAGATTCGGCGAACCAATTCTTTCTCTTGTTCAACTTCTGCAATTTCCTCTGCGATTCTGCTATCCATGGTTTCATCAACAGGTGAGATCTCAGCAAGGATCTTTTCAACATCCAGAATTTCAACCAATTCATTATCGATGTTGGTTACCGCTGTTAGGTAATTATCTTTACCTGAACCATCTGGTGGTGGAAGAATAGCTTCCCAGTGCATATTAACAATTCTATCTACAGAGCTTACGAGGAATGCTTGGATAGTACGGTTAAATTCAGCAATCACCACAAAGCACTTATCGATATCAGATGTAGGACGTCCGCCTACCGCTAGGCTCAAATCAATGACAGAAACTGTCTGACCACGAATATGAGCCACACCTTTTACGAGATGATGTAAATTTGGCATTAAAGTCAGACGAGGGCATTGTAAAACCTCCTTCACTTTAAATACATTAATACCGTAACGCTGACGCCCCATTAGGCGAAAGGTTAGTAATTCTAATCGGTTTTGACCGACGAGTTGCGTACGCTGATTCACTGAATCAAGAATACCCGTCATGAGCTCATCTCCATATCAAACTTTTTGGATAGAAAGTGTTAGTCTACTGCAGGCTACGAACCACTAGAGAAATAAAATGACATATCATAAAGCAAACATATATCTTTTTTCCATAGCTATGTGTAGAACTATTTTTAAAACTGTCGCTAAGTTTATCGGCATTCTAACAATATTGTTTAGTTTTTTTACACACGCGGCAACGCCGGAACAAATTGACATGATCCAATCAGCGGCTGAGCAACACATCCTTGACTCGGTGGAGCAACCGCGAGGCGGTGAACTTTTTGTTAATTCCGCTAATGTAGACTCTAGAATCAAAGCCACAAATTGTCCTATCCCCCTCGAGACAAGTGCCTCGACAACAACCAACACTCGTAGCAGCATTACAGTTTTAGTTCGTTGTGTTCCTGATGAATGGCGTGTTTACGTGCCAGTGCGCCTTTCAATGTCAGTACCACTTGTCACAACGACTCGCTCACTGGCGAGAGGCGAAATTGTCGGTCAATACGACGTCACGACTGCGATGATTTCTCTCAACAAATTTCGTCGCCAAGGCTTTACCACCCCACAACAAGTCATCGGTGCTAAGGTAAAAAAGAACCTAAGACCCGGTGATGTTGTCGAAAGAGGCGATATTTGTGTCGTATGCCGAAATGAGAAGGTTATCATACAGGCAGTAAAAGGTGGCATGACCATTACCACCAAAGGTACTGCACTTACCGATGGCTCAATGGGTGATCAAGTTAGGGTGAAAAATGACAAATCACAGCGTATAATCGAAGGTATTGTTACCAGCATGTCTGAAGTCACGGTTTACTTTTAACACTTCACTTTAAAGTGTCGGTATCGTTAGCGCTTTTATTCTCAACTCTAACATCCAATTATAACGGTTGAGGTGTTTGGTTCGTTTTCGACTATTGAGCTAAAAATTGCTAAAGTATTCTCACCCATGGTCGATATTGACTGTACAGGTTCCCATTTTGAAGAAAAAGGCTTAACTATGGCAGGTATTGATAATATTCGTTCAGGGCAAACCCTAGCGAGCACTAACCGCTCAGCAGTGCGCTCTGATTCTAAGTCTGAGGCATCAAGATCTGATGCATCATCTAAATCACCAGCAAGCAAAGATGCGGTTTCACTAAGCCAACAAGGCAAGGCGATTGGTCAACTCCATCAAGAGATGGCAGCACAACCAAGTTTCGATTCAGTGAAAGTCGCGGCAATAAAAGAAGCGATCGCAAATGGTTCATACACTGTTGATCCAGAAAAGTTGGCCGACAACATGATGAAATTTGAAAACGAATTAAAAGGTCTTTAAGCAAACATTAGCTTTAAAATAAAGTTATTATCTTAAAGTACACGAGGTTATTAGTAGGTTACATTATGGCGGCACTAGCAGATTTAGTTAATTTCCAACTTCAAAATGCCAAAGCCTTATCTGAATTATTGAGTTCAGAGAAAATCGCTATTACAAGCCGACAATCAAGCGATATTGAGCGAATAGCCAAAGAGAAAGTGGTTCTTGTTGAACAACTAAAATCAACCGATCAACGAATCGCTGCCCATACTAATATATCTGAACTGACCGAGAACCCTGAACTTGCTCAGTTAGTCACAACCATCAAATCCATAGTGCACGACTGCCATCAAGCGAACTTGGTAAATGGCGAAGCCTTGAATCGAGCACACCTTAGCTTCAAAAAACTCAGCAATATGATGCAGCAAAGTCACGGCAAAATTGGCATGACCTACAATGCCGGAGGCCAAACGCATACAATTTCTACGCTAGGAACCAACGTTAAAGCCTAGTTAGGTAAACCACCGCCCTCTCATATCTGTATCTGTATCTGTATCTGTATCTGTATCTGTATCTGTATCTGTATCTCAGCCTACCCTTCTCGTTACACTAGTCAAATCTCCCACTAAACCTGTGAATGTACTCCCCAAGCCGATAAACAAAAAAGCGGCAAGCACTTTAATACTTACCGCTTTCTTATTCATAACCGTTACTGGTTGCCGTTACGCCATCTGGAAAGCGAATAGCAGCCAATATAACAGGAGAAACCTATAACTAGACGCCCCTTAAACTAGAACAACGTTTGTTGCCTCTTCTCAGGCACTGGCTGAACTTCGCCATAATTACGCAGTTGTTCCATTTTTTGGATGTCTAACCGCAGTTCAGTCACATAGCTGTCGCCAACAGGGTAACTGCGCACCACTTCGGCACCACGGATAACACCATCAACCGCGCCTGAAGTTCTCTCAGTACCAAGACGCTGATCTTCAAGCTCAGCTCGACCACTCACGCGCATACCATACACTTGCTCGGCAAGTTCACGATACGCATCAATTTTAGAGGCTCTCATTGCTCGAATACGTTTCTCTTCGTCATTACGACCTTTCTGCTCGCTGACACTCGCGTAGCCAACCGCAACCAAAAAGTCATTAGGTCTCATGCTTTGTAATGGTTGGCAGCCGACAAGCAATAAAGCGGCAACAACAAATATTAACTTCTTCATCACGAACTCCTAAGGGCGAAGAATAACAGTATGAGGCTGACTGATCGTTGGATCAGAACGAATAATAACCCCATCTTGAGTTCGAATACTGTTCAGAGTATCTAAGTCACGACCAATACGGTCTGCAGGTAAAAAGCCTTGTGCGGAAGCAACAACGATGCGAGTTTGCATTCCGACCACACGAGCATTCACTAGAACACCGCCTTCTTGACGAAGCATAGTTCCAGTCAAAACATACTGGACGTCTTGCTCTTGGGCTAAGTCTTTCCAATCGCGGCTAATAGCAAAATCCCCCTGGTGGGTCACTTGGATAGAGCCTGTGGTTTTAAAATCAACCACTTTAAAACCTCGACGTTGAAACTGATGAATGAAACCTTCTGATACCGAGTTTCCTAACCAACTGGTTGTGTCCATGTGTTGCAGATCGACAAACGAGGTAATGGCAATGGGTGTTCTGGCTGAAATACTCGTATTCGACAAGATCAAATCTTCGGTCATGCTTTCCACGAAAAAATCCATGGTATGACGCGGGCTGTCCATCAACATAAACGGACTACCTGAATACTCAGATTTACCGTTATAGATTGGCGAATAAGCGCATGATGTCATTAACATGACACTCATTACTACGAGCCATTTTTTCATTCTCTTATCTCCAGATATATTTAGTGCTTGCTGTTCCAATATGTTCTCGCCATGACTCTTTTCAATGGATTACAATGTTGGAACAATCTTTGCTTTTCATTAATGGTTCAGATTATGAAAAACGCACTTGAGTCAGCTTTAAGCTTATAGATATTTGTTAAGCAATATTTATACCCAACTGGTAACGAATAGATGAAAAAAATAATTTATTACTTATTTTCAATAAGTTTACTGACAACCATCAGCTTCAGTACTCATGCCTCTTGGTATGAAGTTACCGGTACTGCAACCATCGTATCGTCAGAGGATGCGGCAAGGGTTCATGCCCTAGAGGATGCCGTTTACAAAGCCATACAGTTCTCTGGTGCTGACATCGGCAGTATTGCAAACCTCACCCCCTACTTAGATGCAAAAAAGAAAGAATTTCAATTTACCAATCATGAAGTGCGCTACATCTTAGTAGAAAAAGAGAAGAAACGCGGTGGCAATATAATGGTCACTGCAAGGATAGACATCTACCCTTCGGCAAGTGCTTGCCATGAAAGCCAATATAAGAAGACGTTTTTGGTCGGTAATATTGATGTAAGCTCTCCACAACAAGCTGTGATGGGCCGAATCTATAACATTGGTGATGATTTTGGCCATGTTGTTAACCGACAACTGGCGCAAGAATCTCGCAGTTTTGTCTCTGTTGGCACAACAAATTACGACATTGACAAGCGTCGACCGGAAGTGATCAAAATGATCGCACAAGATACGGGGGCACAGTACATCATAGGTGGTGACATCACCGACTTAACCGCAACCATTGAATCGAAGCTTTTGAAAGACGACATTATCAATCGCCAATTTGCGTTAGAAATGCAGGTATTCGATGGTAAAACAGGTCATCAGGTTTACAACCGAAGCTATCGTGAAGTAGCAAAATGGCCATTTGCGAAGACCAGTGAAATCGACACCCGCAGTGCTCGTTTCTGGGCATCAACCTATGGCAGCATGATGCTTCGTGTCAGTCGTAATATTATGTTGGATTTAGAATCGGAAGTATCTTGTAAAATCACGCTTCCTGAAGTTGCTGCTGTGTTTGGGAATATGGTGACCATTGATTTAGGCCGAATACACGGTGTAGAACAAGGCGACAAACTTCAGCTTTGGCACACAGGTTCATTTATCGACCAAAGAGGCTTGCCACGCAATAAGGTCTCTCAAAGCGATATCACCCTGACGGTTTCTCGCGTTTATGAAAACGAAGCTGAACTCACCATTGATCAACCAAGCCTTGCGGGAAGCATTCAAATTGGTGATGTAATGCAGAAAATCATGTAGTTAGCAGCACCATCAACTCATATTTTCTAATAAAGCCTTAGCAAAAGTACTAAGGCTTTATTTTTTTCATGAGGATTAGTTTCGGTTTCGCGGTATTTGTCGTAATCTTATTAATAACATAATCATCATTTAGCGAACTATGAGCCAGAATAATCTAATTGGTGCTACCGGTTACCGCTTTATCTCGAAAGGTAAGACCGCTTTTAAGATCCACATTCATACACCCGACGATACGGTATTACATCGTTCAGTTGGCTTTGTTCGTATGGGGGAAGACAAAGCACTCAAGAAAACCATCAAATTAAGAGATGAGCTAGGTAGACAGCTTTGGGGCAAGTTTTGGCCAAAGGTCCTCAAAGAACCTTATCTCATGACACGTCTGCCTCATAGTTTAGAGCCTAAAATTGTATTTAAGCCTAATCCAACGCAGAGTGACCCTGAACATCGCGACGAGTGCTACATAGCGAAATGGCGTGTTTTCTCTGAGAATGGTGATTACAAATATAGAACAAAAGTATGCTCTATACGAAAACACGGTCGACTCGCAGCCTACAGCCAAACCAAACGAGCACTGCTTGAAGCTCACAAAGATGTGATTGAGCTGCTTATCTTTATGGGACGATTGAACAGCATTGATCTGAAGTAGTATCAACCTCGATAACTTCGTTAGAAATTTTGGATTCTGACGTACTGGAGTTGGTATTCGAGCTGAGAGGCTGATTATCAGATACAAAAACAGCCGCGCATTGCGGCTGTTTTGATTTATGGCTAACCATAGTGACCATTTAGCATGCTATTACATACTAAATAGACCATCTAGCTTCGGCATATCTCTGCCAGCGTCTTCAATCGACGTTTTGACTCGTTTACATAGGGGTTTCTTTGATCCCATGCGTAGCCCGCCAAAATCGAACATACCATTTGCTTTATCTTCAGGTTTGGTTCTTGATAGAAAATCACATCCTGAAGAGCCCCCGAGTACCACCCTTCAACATACGTTCTAAAAGTATTTACCCCAATCATCAATGGTTCAGCGTATTCACGATCCCAGTCGACTTTCTCACCATTGAGTTGTTTTTCCACACACTCAACCACAAACTGAGCCGACTTCATCGCAATAGTCACTCCCGATGAAAATACAGGGTCAAGAAATTCCCCCGCATTACCCAGTAATGCATACTTATCGGTTGCAAGATGTTTAACGTTGACAGAATAGCCACCAATTTCGCCTGCGGGATTTGGATACTCCGCATTTGCCAAAATCTCGGCCAAGCCCGACTCTTCTGTTGCCAGCTGCTTAATCGCCGAAATCTTGTCTTCTGGGTATGATTCAAAGAATTTAGGTTCCCCTACCACACCGAATGAAGAGACTCCGTTACTGAAGGGAATCAACCAATACCAAACATCAGGATTGGTTGGATGTACCGAGACCAAAATTTTACTGCGATCGTATTCAAGATCAGTATCCGTTGCTGAGATATGATCATTAATATGTGTGAAGATAGCTTTGCGCGGAGGAAGTCGTGATGGCTCTTCTAAATCGAGCATCTTGGGTAACACTCGACCAAAACCACTACCATCAAGGACGTATTGAGCCTCTAGCTGATAACGCTCTCCACCCTGTATTTGTACATCTAGTACAGTACGGTCTTCAGCGAAGTTAATGCCTATCAGTTCATGTTGGTAATCAATGGTAACACCCTGCGCTTCAGCACAGTCTGCCATTACCTTATCAAAAGTACCTCGTTGAACCTGAAACGTCGTTCCCGGCCCAGAAGAGAACTTATCTTCAAAATTAAACGCCGTATAAACACCATTTTTACGAAAAGCCGCGCCATCTTTAAATTGGAAGTTAGCATTAGCCACAGCTTCGCTCATGCCCGCTTGTTCGATCACTTCCATGCACGCAGGTAACAGGCTTTCACCAATAGAAAAACGGGGGAAAAGGCTCTTTTCAATCACTCGAACATCGATGCCTTTTTTATGAAGCAAAGACGCAGCAATAGACCCAGATGGGCCAGCTCCGATGATCACTACTTGAGTTGACAGTTTTTTCATTAATTTAAGCCATGTTTACCATGATTATTTCGCGTTAGCTTTCAGCTCCAGAAGCGTATGCCCAAGACCGATATCGTCGGTACGAGTCACCACATCAAAGCCAGCCTCTTCCACTATCTCTAGGAAATCTTCACTGCGGTAAAAGCGGCTGTTGCCGTTGGCCAAGCAAGTGAAGTAGAGAGACGTCGCATTTAAGCTATAAGAAGCCGCATCGTATTTCTGTGCATCCCAAAACAGTTCAAGGATATAAACAGTCGCGTCTTCTGACATATGAGAGCGAACACGCTTTAATATGCTAAGAATTTCCATTGGCGAGAAACAATCAAGGAACTGACTCATCCACCACACATCCGTACCTGTCGGCAGCGCTTGCTGTTTATCAAGCATGTTAGCGGGGAATGGAGTCACTCGGTCTTGATGACCGTGCTGTGTTGCGTTTGCCATTGCCATTTCTAATTGCTGCGGCAAATCGACAATCGTCACCTCGACATCAGAGTCGTAGTTACAACATTGCATTGCCCACTTACCTGTATTACCGCCAATATCCACCAGCGATTTAGGCTTCTTACTGAAAACTTTCTCAAGTAACACAGGGAACGAACGATCTGAATAGAAATGATCAAACTTAAACCAACTCTCTTTTGCTTTTTCTGGCAATTGAGACAAACCTTGGTAAATCGTTTCCCAGTCACCCAGCTCTTTCAAGCCCGCGGGTGTACCTTCTTCTATTGCTTCGGTTAAATGCATCATCGCGGCGTAACAGACATCAGCCGTGAAATCCATATTTGCGTTGGTCATGCCATCGTGCAATAGATAAAAACCTAGGTTAGCCATTTTATAATGGGGCTTATCCCAAGTAACGATATCAGCACTCAACGCCATATCAAGCAGAACTTTGACACCGTATTCGGATACACCCGTTGCTTGAGAAATAGTTTCAGCGGGTAAACCATCATTGCCCGCGTCATCTAACGCTTTCAAAATACCTAAATCACGAAGTGTACGAGCTGTATGAAAAACAATAGGAGCAAAAGACAATTTTTGCGCTTCTGTTTTTGCTTCTAATGCGTTAAATGGATCTAATTTATATTCCGACACGAAAAACCTAACTTTAAAATAATAGAGAGCTACATAGCAGCCATTTGTGCAAGCTTGCGTTTAATATCAACGTTCAAGTTATTAACCCAACGGTTGTAATTACGGTGTATTTCACCATCGTCGTACTTCAAATTCTCTGATTCGACGTAAAGAATAGAGTAAAACTTATCATTATATGGAATATCAACCACAGCATGATGTGAACGGACATACAGTTCAGCACGGATTAGGCCTGGCTTAATTTCTGAAACCAACCAACCTCGGTTCTCAGCAGACTCATAAATCGCTGATTTCACCTGTTTACTTTGAAGATTCAAAGCAACTGGAGTATCCTCAACATTCATTACAGGTTGGACACGTCCACAGCCTGCAAGAACGAGTATAAATAACATTGAAACGGCTATTTTTAGTAATTTCATTTAAACTCCTTACCCGTGTTTATTTATAAGCATGCATAGTATTAGTTAGACCCAAAGTAAATCAATACTCTATGTCAAATCAATCCCAATTAATGTCGTTTAATATTGAAAAATGGTCAGCAAATTCGCCAGGCCTCTATTCCGTTGCCGAGTGGCAAACGTGGAGCACTCATTTAGATTGGCCGCAAAATGGCTCAACCGAATTTAAAGCCATCCCTCCTATGATGCGTCGCCGAATGAGCCTGCAAAGCAAACTGGCCGTCCAAACCGCATTAACCCTATTAAAAGATACCTCGATTGATTATCTGGTTTTTGCCAGTCGGCATGGTGAGCTCCACCGAACTGTTGCTTTGATTCAATCAATATTAGAAGGTGACGATGCCTCTCCAATGGCGTTTTCCCAATCAGTACACAACACCGCAGCAGGCCTAACAACGATTGCTGCAAAAGCACCGATTCCACTGACCTCTATCGCTTCTGGGCAAGATACCTTTCACAACGCCCTGATTGAAGCTTATCTTTACCTACATCAGTATCCGTCACATCGTGTACTCGTCATTGACTTCGACCAACCTCTGCCTGATGTATATCGAGAATACGAAAATCAGCACTATGCTGACTACGCTCTAGGTTTAGTACTCACTGCAGGCAGTGACTACTCGGTTTCGAGAGCAGTAACAAGTAAACCAATCGCTAGCCCCCCCAAAGTTAGAGACAGCTCAGCCGCTGATTTACCACAAGGCCTACAAACGCTACAACATATCCTATTGGGAACACAGCATTGGACTATTGCTGGTAAGCACCAAAACTGGTCCTGGGTCAATAACGCCCAAGCTGGTGCACAGAAATGAGCAAAGTAGGCCAATGTTGGCGAGTATTCGCGACGGGGCTCTGCTTTACCATCTTTGGTTTGGGAGGCTTAGTCTTAAGCTTCTTAATCTTACCTTCGATCGCCCTAACGACTCGCAACGTCATAGAAAGAGAGCTCAAAGCACAACGATTAATCCGTTTCTCATTCAATGCATTTTGCCAAATAATGAAGTTCACAGGCGCGATTGATTACCGAATTGATGGCGCCGAACTGCTCCGCGAAGATCGCAACTGCATCATTGTCGCCAATCACCCTAGCTTGATTGACTATGTACTGATCGCCTCTCAACTTCCTCAATGTGATTGTCTTGTTAAAGCGGCAATATGGGAAAACCCGTTTATGAAGAGGATTGTCAAAGCAGCGGGATACATACCCAACCAAACCCCTGACGATCTTTTAGAACGCTGTGAAGAACGCTTTTCGCGTGGCAATGTATTGTTAGTTTTCCCTGAAGGAACTCGCACAACGCCAGGAATTGAACCATCCTTACAACGTGGTGCGGCACAAATTGCCACTCGAACACAAACCGACTTACGCGTGATTCATATTACAGTTTCTCCGACATTCTTAACAAAAGAGAAAAAATGGTATCAAGTTCCTGCCACTAAACCCTTTTTTCATATCGCAGTGAAAGGTAAAATAGACGTCGCACCCTTTATTGAGAATTCAAACAACTTAACTTCGGCAGCAAGGCGCCTCAATCAACACCTTGCACAGACTATTTTTCCTTCCGAAGAGAATATTTAGCTCATCAATAAAACAACTGGTGATATCAGCGTTTCGAAAATACATCACATAATGTAGAATCGCCCCCCTTGAAGTAGCATTTAGATAAAGTACTAAGTAGGCCTAAGTGGAAACATTACACAACGAACTAAAACAACTGATTATCGACGCACTGAATCTTGAAGATATGAGCATTGATGAAATTGAAACGGAAGCACCACTGTTTGGTGATGGACTTGGATTAGATTCTATCGATGCCCTTGAGCTCGGCCTTGCTATCAAGAAAAAGTACAACATTGTTATCGATGCCGACGATTCAAACACTCGCCAGCATTTTGCATCGGTTGAAAACCTAGCTAACTACATTTCATCTAAAACAAACAACTAGACAGATCTTTATGACACAAGCTAACCAACAAGAAGTATTCAACCAGGTTAAAGATGCGCTTATCGAGCTGTTTGAGCTTGATGCTGAAGATATCACTCCAGAAGCACACCTTTATCTCGACCTCGATCTCGACAGCATTGATGCCGTTGATTTGGTCGTTCACTTACAGAACGTTACAGGTAAGAAGATCAAGCCTGAAGAGTTCAAAGCAGTACGCACCGTTAATGACGTTGTCGAGTCTGTGGTTGAACTATTGAAGGACGCATAATGCGTCCTCTGCTGACTTTACTGTCGGCAATCATACTTTTCACTTATCCAATAGCGGTTTACTTTGGACTCAACAAGTTTGGCCTACAAACCGTTGGTATCGTCTTAGCCGCTATTTTTGCTGTCCGCATTTTCACCGGTGGTCAGGCTAAAATCAAAGAGCTAAAACACCTAGCTTGGATCAGCGGAAGTGCCGGAATTGTTCTGCTGGCATTAGGGTTAACCTTCAAACAGCACGGCTGGCTAACTTATTACCCCGTCATCGTTAATGTTTGTATGCTGGTTGTGTTCGCCTCGAGCCTATGGCAACCGCAAACGATTATCGAGCGGCTTGCTCGCCTCCAAGAGCCAGAGCTTCCACAAAGTGGCGTTGATTACACACGAACAGTCACCAAAGTTTGGTGTCTGTTCTTTGTTATCAATGGCTCTATTGCCCTTTACACCTGCTTCCAACCTCTTGAAATATGGACCCTATACAATGGCTTACTCAGCTATCTGTTTGCAGGGTTGCTCTTTGCAGGAGAGTGGGTAGTAAGACAGCGCATTCGTCAGAGTTAAATTGTTATGACCCAAACCGTCTCTTACACTTCCTTGTCTGAACTTCTCAGTCAGAACAGATCGCCTGATTCTATTGTCTGCTTTGACGACAATAGCGAGATTTCGTGGCAAACATTTAACGACGACTTATCTCAACTCGTACAGCTTTTATCTTCATCCCCTTTTCAACGAGTTGCGATTTGCACCCAAGACAGCTACCTATTTTCAGTGGCCTTTTTAGCGTGCGCAGCCAGCAACAAACACATCATTTTACCGGGCAATTATCAACCGTGTGCGCTTTCTGAGCTGAGTGAGCATTTTGACTATCTGTTGGTCGATGATGCGATTGGTGCAGTGGAAATAAATGAAGTTCGCAATATCCAAACCTTATTAGACACCGAAATACGAGAACCTCTAACCGATAATCTTCCCGCCATTGAGTTAGCAGCAATCCAATTGACCTTGTTTACTTCAGGCTCAAGCGGTACACCAAAAGCAATCCATAAGACCTTAGAACACCTAGATATTGAAATCGCTCAGCTAGATAAAAACTGGGGCGCCTTGCTTAAAGACAACCAAGTCCACAGCACCGTCTCACACCAACATATCTATGGTCTGTTGTTTCGAATCTTATGGCCGCTTTGTTCTGGAGTTCCATTTTCTCGAAACAATCTTGAGTACCCGGAACAGATCCTGTCTCACGCTAACAAGCAGAGCGTGCTGATCAGCAGCCCTGCGCTACTCAAACGATTAAAACACGAGACAAAGTCTACGCATCTAGCGGGGGTGTTCTCTTCTGGTGGCCCTTTACCTACCGAGTCGGCTCATCAATCACGAGATCTGCTTGGGCATTTACCTATCGAGGTGTTTGGCAGCACAGAAACCGGCGGCATCGCGTTTCGTCAGCAACAGAGCGTTCAAACACCTTGGCAGCTTTTTGACTGTATTAAGGCTAGTCTTAATAGTGAGAATTGCATTAAGTTATTGTCGCCGTACATCGACAAAAACAACTGGTATCAAACCGCAGATGAGTGCGAAATGGTCTCAGAGAATCAATTTATATTGAAAGGCCGAACCGACCGAGTGATCAAGATAGAAGAAAAACGAGTATCACTGGTTGAAGTTGAAAAGCGACTGGAGCAACTACCTTGGATAAGCGAGTGTGTGGTCATTCCCTTTGAAGAGCCTGAACGCTTAATTTTAGCATCGGTTTTGGTATTATCAGAGGAAGGCCAAGTGACTCTCGCAACCATGAGTAAAGGTAAATTCTGGTTAATGTTACGTTCAGAACTCAGAAAATGGTTAGAGCCAATCGCTATTCCAAGAAAGTATCGTGTTGTTGATGAGATCCCCCTCAACAGCCAAGGCAAGCGACTAACCTCTCACATAGAGCAGCTCGTCAAATCATAAAAATCACTGGTCGCATTTTATACTGAGATTATCTTTTATATTTTTGTCAGAAGACCCATTTTAGCCCAAGGATTCTAAGCACACGCTATGGATAAGAGAAAACCAAACGTCATTGCTGTTGACACTGTAGAGAAAGAATCGACCCTGACACTCCATGTTACCGGAGACATCACCGATTTTAAGGGGCACTTTAAGAGCTTCCCTATTCTTCCCGGTGTGACACAAATTGACTGGGCACTTCACCATGCTGTCCAAAAGTTAAATGTCCCTGGTTACTTTAAAGGTATGGAGGTCATCAAATTCCAAGAGCCTATCCTTCCTGACGCCACAATCCAGCTATCACTCAAATGGGATGCTGACAAAGACAAGCTGAGCTTCAGCTACACCTCAAACAACGGTGAACAGACCCACTCTTCAGGAAAAATGAAGCTGGGAGAGAAAAGTGAATAGCGCTCCTGCTGAGGCTGCTTCTCAACACGTAACAAAAGAAAGCGACTACAAAGCTTGCTTCCTAATTCCGTGCTTTAACCACGGCGAAACCATGCCTGCAGTGGTGTCGTCACTCCATCATTTTGAGTTGCCGATCATCATCGTTGACGATGGCAGTGAACTCACCACGAAACAGTTTCTGGCTCCCCTAGTAGAGAATTCGAACGTAACCTTGGTGACGCTAGAGCTGAACCAAGGCAAAGGAGGTGCCGTAAAGGCTGGCATCAAGCGAGCACAGGAGCTC
Source organism: Vibrio sp. 10N.239.312.C11 (assembly GCF_041466065.1). NCBI lineage: Bacteria > Pseudomonadati > Pseudomonadota > Gammaproteobacteria > Vibrionales > Vibrionaceae > Vibrio > Vibrio sp. 10N.239.312.C11. Next base: position 137,013 of record NZ_JBFSRZ010000003.1, on the reverse strand, counting down.
GGCTTTAGTCATGCCATTCAGATTGATGCTGACGGTCAACATGACCTAGACGCCCTACCCGCATTAATCGAAGCGTCACAAGCTAAGCCCCAGCGCCTGATCTCAGGTCAGCCTGTCTATGACGATAGCGTACCGAAGGCAAGGCTCTACGGGCGCTACGCGACACATATTTGGGTGTGGATAGAAACTCTATCTCTCTCAATTAAAGACAGCATGTGTGGCTTTAGAGCGTATCCAATCGATAAGACACAAACAGTACTGAATAAATACGATGTCGGTTCGAGAATGGACTTCGATATCGAGATTCTGGTTCGCTTATACTGGGAAGGTTGCGACATTGACTTCATTGAGACGCGAGTCATCTACCCTGAAAATGGTGTCTCTCATTTCGATGCGCTGTGGGACAACGTAAAAATCAGTTGGATGCATACTCGACTGTTCTTCGGCATGCTGCCAAGAGCCCCTAAGCTGATTGCTCGTCACTTCAAATCAAATTCTGAAGATCACCTAACAAGTTCGACACAATTTTCAGAAAGCAATCAGGCGCAGCAGACACCAAATAGCACTGAACAGCCTCATTGGTCCAGAACTCAAGAGCGCGGCACAGTTCTCGGTATCAAACTGTTGTTAGCTGTGTACTCACTATTAGGCCGAGGTGTATTCAACCTAATTTTGCGCGGTGTGATGCGTTACTACCATTTGACAGGCAAGCGCGCGCGAAACGCTTCTGAGCAATACCTATTCCAGCTTAAGACATACGCAGAGCAACAGAATATTGAGTTACCCGCTGAATTAACCAGTTATAACCACCTGCTTTCGTTTGGCCACACCATGCTAGACAAATTAGCCGCATGGAAAGGTGATTTCTCAGTCGATAACCTGACTATTCATGGTCAAGAGCAATTCGAAAGTATGGTGGAAAACCAGCAAGGTGTGCTAATCCTAGGTTCTCACCTTGGTAATATCGAATTGTGCCGCGCTTTGGGACGTCGACACTCACACATCAAAATCAATGCGCTGGTCTTCACGGAACACGCCGAACGCTTTAATTCGGTGATGAAAGCGGTAAACCCACAGTCTGATTTAAACCTGATTCAGGTGACATCGATGGGCCCTGATACCGCCATCTTGTTGCAACAAAAATTGGAGCAAGGTGAATGGATTGTGATCGTTGGCGATAGAACCTCCACCAGCAAAGAGAGTCGCTCAGTATGGGCAGAGTTCTTGGGTAAAGAAGCTCCCTTCCCTCAAGGGCCATTTATGTTAGCCTCTGTTCTCAAAGCGCCAGTATTCTTATTGTTTGGCCTACGAGATGACTCACAAACCAAACCGCATTTTAATGTCTATTTTGAGCATTTCAGCGACAAGATAGAGCTACCAAGGAAGACTCGCGAACAATCTTTACAGCAAGTCGTGCAGAAATACGCAGACCGACTTCAGCACTACACACTGAAAGCACCGCTTCAGTGGTACAACTTTTTTAACTTTTGGACATTGAGCAAGCACCATGACGAAAAAAAATCCAAATAGCATCACCTTTGGTGCCGAACGCCTCACGATTGAGGATGTTGTCGCTATTTCACAAGGCGCAAAAGCCTCGATGAACTCAAGCAATGAGTTCACATCAAAGATCAACCGCGGTGTCGCTTTTTTAGAACGCCTATTGAAAGAAGAAGGCGTGATCTATGGTGTGACAACGGGCTACGGTGACTCATGTACCGTTGCAATTCCGCCAAACCTTGTTGATGAATTACCACTGCATCTAACGCGCTTTCATGGCTGTGGTTTAGGCGAAATACTGTCTCACGAACAATCTCGTGCAGTATTAGCGACACGTCTTTGTTCATTGTCACAAGGTGTCTCTGGTGTGACTCACGATTTGCTCAACCAGATCGTCACTCTGATCAACCAAGATATCTCGCCGCGCATTCCTCAAGAAGGATCGGTTGGTGCCAGTGGTGATTTAACGCCGCTGTCTTATCTGGCAGCTGCACTGATTGGTGAGCGCGATGTCATCTACAAAGGTGAAGTTCGCCCTACTAGTGACGTTTACAAAGAGCTAGGGATTAACCCTATCAAGCTTAAGCCAAAAGAAGGCTTAGCATTGATGAATGGCACATCAGTAATGACGGCTTTAGCTTGTATCGCCTACAAACGTGCAGAATACCTAGCTCAGCTGTCGACTAAGATCACCGCAATGGTGTCTGTAGGTATGCAAGGCAACGATTTCCATTTCGATGAAGCGCTGTTTGCAGTGAAGCCTCATCCGGGTCAACAGCAAGTTGCTGCATGGCTACGTGATGACTTACAAGCGGATCGTCCGCCACGTAACAGTGATCGCCTACAAGATCGTTACTCACTGCGTTGTGCCCCACATGTGATTGGTGTGGTTCAAGACTCTCTGCCTTGGCTACGCCAAATGATTGAGAACGAGCTTAACAGCGCTAACGATAACCCAATTATCGATGGCGACAATGAGCGCGTACTGCACGGTGGACATTTCTACGGTGGTCATATCGCAATGGCAATGGATACACTAAAAACAGCGGTAGCCAACCTTGCAGACCTACTTGATCGACAAATGGCGCAGTTGATGGATTACAAGTTCAACAACGGCTTGCCATTTAACCTAACCGGTGCTGAAGGCGAACGTAAACCAATCAACCACGGTTTCAAAGCGGTACAGATTGGCGTTTCAGCTTGGACAGCAGAAGCATTAAAACACACCATGCCAGCAAGCGTGTTCTCTCGTTCAACTGAGTGTCACAACCAAGACAAAGTCAGCATGGGCACTATTGCGGCTCGTGACTGCTTACGCGTTCTTGAACTGACTGAACAAGTAGCGGCAGCATCACTTCTGGCGGGGACACAAGCGCTTGAACTTCGTAAACGCCATAATGAGCTTGATGAGCACCACATGAGTGAAAACCTAAAGCACATTCGCGACGAAGTGCTTAAAGAGTTTGAATTTATCGTAGAAGATCGACCACTTGAAGGCGATCTACGCCACTTCATTGCTCGTATTCAAAGTCAACACTGGTCACTTTACTCCTAGAGTAGCTAACCCTTTATGCAATATTGTTGAGAGCGATTTATGTCTGAAATCCTTCATCCATTAAAATCAGAGGTTACTTTAGTAACCTCATTCCAAGATGCCGACCCAATGGGCGTGATCTACCATGGCAACTACTTCCGATTTTTTGAAGAAGTTAGGCGCATCATGATGGATAAGATTGAGTACAACTACCATGAGATGAAGAATTCGGGCTACATGTGGCCGATCATCGACACGCGCGTAAAGTACATCAAAGCGATACCGTTTAATCATCAGATCACGGTATCCGCTAAGTTAACTGAATGGGAAAACCGCTTGCGTGTTGACTACGAAATTCACGATGCCAACACCGGTGCTCGTATGACACGCGCTCACACCATGCAGGTTGCAGTAACCATTGAAGAACAAGATATGTGTTTTGCTTCGCCGAAAGTGTTTACCGATAAAGTCGAACACTGGCATCAATTTGGCTGCTTACCCCAATCAATTGAGCAGCAATCAAACGATCACCAATCAGAGCAACCGCAAGTACCTAACACACAGCAGCAGGTGAAACATGAGTCTGTTTAAACACGGGCGTAAGCAAATCAGTATCGCACTGCTAGGGCTTGCCTCAATGATGGCGAGTCACTTGGCTGGCGCTAGCGAGAACACGAATGCTGTCGGTTCTATTACAGAACTACAAGCCGTGTTAAGCGAAAATAGTATCGTTCGTGGTCAATTTACTCAAACGCGCAACATGGAAATGTTCGCCCAACCTCTAACATCACAAGGTACTTTCCTGTTAGACAAGTCGCATGGTTTGCTTTGGACACAAGTGACCCCCTTTCCTGTGAGCTTGGTGCTAACCGATAACAAACTGAGCCAAAGGTTTGCCGATCAACCCGCTAAGATCATTACCGATAAAGAAAACCCAATGGCATTTTATTTCAGCCATATATTCCTGTCGGTGTTTCACGGGGACACGCAAAAACTTCAAGAGCAATTCTCACTGTCATTTGAACCAACGACTGCGACAAATTCTGATGAAAGTGCAAACTCAAGTTCACAAGACACACGATGGACTCTCACTCTAAAGCCAAAGAATGCGCCAATGAACGCGGTGTTTGAAGCCATCACACTGCAAGGACAAGGTGACATTGAACGTATCGAACTTAGAGAAGTTCGTGGGGACAGCACAGTGATCGAATTTAGCCAGTTAAGTCATCTACCGGAAGTATTATCAGATGCTGAAGCGCAACAATTCCAATTCTAGCCTAGCCCTTGCTTGGCTTGTTGTCGTAATACTGTTTAGCGGATTGTTGATCAAACAATTCGCTTTTTCTTCGTCGGTACCCATTGAAAGCAACATCATGAAATTGCTGCCAGAAAACCAGCAAGATCCCATGGTAGAGCAAGCCTTTCAGCAAATATCCAGCTCGATGAGCGAGCAAGTGGTCTTTATCATAAGTGCCTCCGACGTCGAACAAGCCATGACAGCGACTGACGCTTTTGAAAAAAAACTTAACCAAAGAGCTTTCTCAAGCCAGCCAACTCTGTTTAAGCAAGTTCAAGGAAAAATCAACGCCAGTACTCAAAGCCAGTGGAGCGACTTCTATTTTCGTCACCGAGCTCAACTGCTGACCCAACAACAAAAAGAGACGCTGACACACTCGCCGGATTCGCGAGCTCAATATGTCATTCAGTCTCTGTACAATCCGTTTTCAGGCGTCACTGCAGCAGAGCTATCTCTCGACCCATTTCTGCTATTTCGCGACTACATCAGTGCAGTTGGCGTTCAATCAAGCAACTTTGTTCTGAAAGAAGGCTACCTCACAGCCCAGTCTAATGAGCAAACTCATATTTTGGTGACGGCGACTCTGGCAGGTTCGCCTTATAGTTTAGCGATTCAAGAGCAACTTCCCGATCTTGATTCAATTGAGCGCGAGATCGAAAAGCAGTTTGGTGTCAAAGTGAAGCATACCGGTGTGGTGTTCTACGCCAATTACGGTACCGAAAGTGCGAAATCAGAAATCAGTACCATTGGTTTGGGCTCATTGGCAGGTGTAATTTTATTGGTGTGGCTAACATTTCGTAGCGCCCTCCCACTTGCCTTATCCTTACTTTCCATCAGTACTGGATTATTGGTTGCGCTGGCAAGCACCGTCGCTATCTTCGGCAAGGTTCACCTGTTTAGTTTGGTGTTCGGTGCCAGCTTAATTGGCGTATCCATCGACTACTCCTTTCACTACCTGACTGATCGCTTGGCGGCAGGTAATCAATGGCAAAGCGACAAAGGGTTGAAACATATTATCGTTGCGATCACCTTGGGTCTGATCACCAGCTTGATTGGCTACCTAGGCTTGTTGGTGGCGCCTTTCCCGGGGTTACAGCAACTTGCTCTTTTTTCGTCGATTGGACTGATCGCAGCTTACGCCAGTGTGGTGTGTTGGTATCCGGTTTTAGCGGCAAAACCAAGCCAAGAACGCCCTCTTCCTCTGTCGAAGCTTTGGCATACTTGGTTAAGCCTCTGGAGCAACCAAAAATTTAAAATTGGCTTACCGTTAGCTGTGACTGTCTTGAGCCTGATATCAGTCAGTCAAATTCGCTACGACGACGATATTCGTCAACTTCAAGCGATGCCTGATCAACTCAAACAGCAAGAACAAGCCATTACTGAGATATCAGGATTAGGCAGTGGTCAAAATATGCTTCTGGTGACTGCCAAGAGCGACCAAAAGCTACTCAAAAAACTGGCAGAAATCACCACAAGCTTAGATTCTTTGGTCGATAGCCAAGGTATCTCTGGATATCGCAGCATCAATCAACAGTTGTTAAGCAAACAACAACAGCATGATAACTATCAATTGGTTAAACAACTTTATAGCCAGCAAAGCCATATCTTACAGAACACTCTTGGTTGGCCTAGCTTTCCAGATCTTCCTAAGTTCGAGGCAATCACGGTATCTGTATTTTTAGAATCACCAGTGTCAGAACCTGTTCGACCACTTTGGTTAAAACCGATCGATGGGCAAGCCGCGTCGGTCATTTTGATCAAAGACGTCACAGATTCAGAACAGTTCTCTCAATGGCTCGATTCAAGCTTTGCTCAGCAACAAGGTGTTAAATACCTTAATAAAGCCGATGAAATCTCTGCTCTCTTTGCGGAATATAGAGTCAAGATCACCGAGTTGTTATTGATAGCATTAGCGGCTATTGGCATGGTGTTGGGTTGGCGTTATGGTGTGAAGCAAAGCCTATTAATGCTGTTGCCTTCATTAATTGCCGGAGTCGCTGGTTTAGCGGTCACGGGAATTTTAGGCTCGACACTGAATCTGTTTAACCTGCTTGGACTGATTCTGATTCTAGGGATTGGTATCGACTATACCCTGTTCTTTGCTGAGCAGAAGAAATCACTAAGCACCTTATTGGCGATTACTTTGTCAGGCCTCACAACGCTACTCTCATTTGGCTTATTGTCACTGAGTCAGACTCATGCCATTCATAGCTTCGGTGTTACCGTCCTAACTGGTATTTTCGTCGCGTGGTTGCTTTCGCCACTTGCAATCAACAACCAACAAGCAGCGGAAAAATCAAACTCTCGAGAGGCTTTTAGATGAACAAAACAATCAAGATAGCGCTCGCCGTTGGATTGGGCTTACTACTCAGCGCTTGTTCGATGGTGTCTCAACAGCCTACAGGCGCAAGTGTCGCAATCGACAAAGACACAGAGCTCGCCTTGCCGCTGCCTGCTGAACTGGGATACTCATTTACGGCAAGTCAGCTGATCAGCGCAACATGGCAAGATGATACGCAGCAACTTCCTGTTCAAGTCGAAGTCACATCAGACAAAGTCGTGTTGGCGGGTTTCTCCTCTTGGGGTACTCGCATTCTATCGCTGCAATACCAAAACCAAACGATTGATACTCAAGTTCTATCTGGTCTTGGCGCTACCCTGCCGCTACCCGAGCAAGTACTATTTAATTTGATGCTGACTCTATGGCCAGTTGAAGCATGGGCTCAACCTTTACAAGACATCGGTTGGTATTTGGTCGATACCGAAAACAGCCGCACCGTATTTGATGAAAACCAACAGCCAATCATTAAAATTGATTACCAAGCAGAGCCCGGAACACACAAAACCGCAGGCAACATTGTTTTCAAGCATTTGATTCAAGGCTACACCATCACGATACAAACGTTGAACTCAACGATTGTCGATAACCCAAGTAAGAGCTAAACATTATGCCTATTTATATCCAAGACTGTGGTTTCCACTCCGCATTAGGCTCAAGCGTTGCTGACATTCATGGCTGCCTCAAAGGCGAGCATGAATCAAGCATGGTTGAAGTGAGCGACATGCTAAACGACGGTAAGCCGACGGTTGTTGGTAAGGTCGCAGGTGATTTACCGGAAATTCCATCAGAACAAGCGGAATACGCCACTCGTAACAATCAACTGGCGTTATCGGCTGTTAATCAAATCAAAGACTCTATCGAGCAAGCAAAATCACAATTTGGTGCCGATAGAATTGCTGTAGTTATCGGCACAAGCACCTCGGGAATTTCTGATGGTGAAACGGCATTTAAACACAAACTCGAACATGGCTCTTTCCCCGAAGATTTCCACTATTCCAAACAAGAGCTAGGGAACACCTCTGAGTTTGTTAGTCAATATTGCTCATTAACCGGGCCAAGTTATGCGATCTCGACCGCTTGCTCATCAAGTGGCCGTGTATTTATTACTGCCCAACGTTTGTTAGATTCAGGAATGGCTGATGCTGTGTTGGTTGGAGGTGTCGATACACTATGTAAACTGACACTCAATGGCTTTCATGGTCTTGAAGCGCTATCAACCACACATTGTAAGCCCTTTAGCGCCTCTCGTGATGGCATCAACATCGGAGAAGCTGCGGCATTTATGTTGCTTAGCAAGACAAAACCAACCGCTACCAATACAACTCAAAGCACTTCGAATATAGCCCTATTAGGCTATGGCGACAGCTCCGACGCACACCATATTTCCGCGCCCCATCCAGAAGGGAACGGTGCAGAACAAGCAATGAGAAAGGCGTTAGATTCTGCACAGTTACGAGCAAAAGACATCGGTTATATTAATGCCCATGGCACCGCAACTCCACTCAATGATTCAATGGAAAGCAAAGCCATCCATCGCATTTTTGCAAACAAGGTTCCCGTCAGTTCAACCAAGCCTCTAACAGGACATACTCTTGGAGCGGCAAGTGCGATAGAGGCTGCAATTGCGTGGCATATTCTAAAATATGACTTACCACTCCCCTTACAAAAATGTCAGTATAAAGCTGAAGATATTGAGATTGATTTGGTAAACTGTTCCCAGAAACTTAAAGTAAAGAACATCTTAAGCAACTCGTTCGCTTTTGGTGGCAACAACATTAGCCTGATTTTTGGTGTAGTAAATGACTGATATCCCTTCTGTAGACCAACTTCTCCCACACGATGACCCGATGATATTAATCGATCGAGCTATCAACGTTGAGGCATTGTCGATTCACTGCCAGGTCGATATTGGCGCGCACAACCTATTCTTTGACGTCGAATCTCAAACGGTCCCAGCTTATGTTGGCATCGAGTTTATGGCGCAGTCTGTTGCAGCTTGGTCTGGATACCATGCGCTGAAAAACGGCACTACTCCTCCAATCGGCTTCTTACTCGGTTCTCGTCGCTACAAGTCACTGTGTGATGAATTTACTCAAGGTCAAACCCTTGATATCTATGCTGAACAACTCATGGAAGACAGTGGCATGGCCGTGTTTACCGCCCGAGTCGAAGACCAAGGCGAGTTAGTGGCTCAATGCCAACTCAACGTCTACGTGCCGACCGAACAAAAATTACAAGAAATGAAAACTAGGAGCCCATCATGAGCCGTCAGGTTTTAGTCACTGGTGCCAGTAAAGGCATTGGTAAAGCGATCGCTATTCAACTCGCGAAAGACGGTTTTGAAATCGCCGTTCATTACATGGGTGACAAGCAAGGTGCTGAAGACACATTAAAGTCGATCACTGAGCTCGGTGCTGCAGGACGTCTGATCCAATTTGATATCAGCAATCGCAGCGAATGTCGCGAAACGCTTGAGTCAGATATTGCCGAACACGGCGCTTACTATGGTGTAGTGAATAATGCGGGCATTACTCGTGACACGGCATTCCCAGCTATGACTGAAGAAGAGTGGGATGGTGTTATCCATACCAACCTCGACAGCTTCTACAACGTACTTCACCCGTGCGTGATGCCAATGGTTCAAAAACGCAAAGGCGGTCGAATCGTTACTCTGGCTTCTGTATCCGGCATCATGGGTAACCGCGGTCAAACCAACTATGCCGCAGCAAAATCAGGTGTGATTGGCGCAACTAAGTCTCTGGCTCTAGAGCTCGCAAAACGCAAGATAACGGTAAACTGTGTCGCACCAGGTCTAATCGATACCGGGATGGTTGATGAGCATGTAAAAGAGCATGCGCTGCCTCAAGTTCCATTACGCCGCATGGGTGAACCAGAAGAAGTAGCAGGCCTAGTCAGCTACCTAATGTCGGATATTGCCAGCTACGTAACTCGCCAAGTGATTTCAGTTAATGGAGGCTTAGTATGACCCGCCGCGTTGTTGTAACTGGCATGTCAGGCGTTACCGCTTTTGGCAACGATTGGCAGCACATCGAGCCAAAACTAAAAGCATGTGAAAATGCGACCCAGTACATGCCTAGCTTTGAGCAGTACGATGGCCTCAACACAAAGCTTGCCGCACCTATTGATGACTTCCAACTACCTAAGCACTATAAGCGCAAACAGGTTCGTGGCATGGGCCGCGTGTCTCGCCTAGCAACAGTGGCGACCGAAAATGCACTAGAGCAAGCAGGACTGATTGGCCACGACGTTTTGACTAATGGCGAAACAGGCATTGCCTATGGTTCTTCAACCGGCAGTACTGATGCGGTTGGTGCATTTGGCGTGATGCTTAACGAGAAATCGACACGAGCTATCACCGCAACGACTTACGTTCAGATGATGCCACACACCGCAGCGGTCAACGTCGGGCTATTCTTTGGCTTACGTGGACGTGTGATTCCCACCAGCAGTGCCTGTACTTCAGGTAGCCAAGCGATTGGCTACGCCTATGAAGCAATCAAACACGGTTACCAAACCGTGATGGTTGCCGGTGGTGGTGAAGAGCTATGCCCAACCGAATCTGCCGTTTTTGATACCCTTTTTGCTACCAGTTTAAAAAACGACACGCCAGAAAAATCCCCTAGCCCTTACGACAGTGAGCGCGATGGCCTGGTTATCGGTGAAGGTGCTGGTACGCTTGTTCTTGAAGAGTATGAACATGCGGTTGCTCGCGGTGCAAAGATCTACGCGGAAATCATCGGTTTTGCCAGCAACTGCGATGCCGCCCATGTGACCCAACCTCAAATGGAAACCATGCAAATCTGTATGGAGAAAGCGCTGAAAGATGCACAGCTTCCTGCTGAAAAAATTGGTTACGTTTCGGCGCACGGAACGGCAACAGATAAAGGCGATATTGCAGAAAGTAATGCGACCGCGAACATTTTTGGTGAAGTGCCAATCAGCTCATTAAAAAGCTACTTTGGTCATACGCTTGGAGCGTGTGGTGCCATTGAGGCTTGGTTGAGCCTAGAAATGATGCATTCCGGTTGGTTCAGCCCAACATTGAACCTTGAAAACATCGACGAACGCTGCGGTAAACTCGATTACATTACAGGTTCTGGTCGCGAATTGGATGTTGAATACCTGATGAGCAATAACTTTGCCTTTGGCGGGATCAACACCTCCATCATATTCAAAAAAATCTAGGATAGAGAATGAAAAACTGGCTAGCTGTTGCTGTTGTCGTTTTACTCGCAGGTTGTAGTGCTCCGAAATACTCGGGCAATGCACTTCCAGAAGCAAATAACATTGAAAATATCACTATCGTGGAAGACGTGAAAACTCGCAGTATCTTCCTCGATTCAATGCTCGATTGGTGTCTGAACAATCAGGTCAAATGTAAAGTCGTTGCAGACGGTTCAGAACATAAACCAGAAGATATTACGTTCGATTATGTCTCTCGTTGGAGCTGGGATTTCAGAACCTTTGTTGCAGACGCTAAGATCTCGGCTTATCAAGATCAACAACGCGTAGGCAATGTCGAATTCAAAGCGCCAAACAGCGGAAACTTTTCTAAGTTTGGTGACGATATGGAACGCATCAAAGCAATGATGGATATCTTGTTCGATAAGAAAACAGCCGCGCAAGCGACTCAAATGATTGCTGAAGATAAGCTTTAATCAACCAAGATCAAAACAAATAAAAAGGGTCAGTAACCAAGTTACTGACCCTTTTTTGAATCTAGCATTCGCTCAATTAAGCGTTAGCTTCACGCTCAGCGATGAACTCAAGAGCCATCTTGATACGAGCGATTACGCGCTCTTTACCAACAAGCTCCATCACAGCATCAACAGAAGGAGACTGGCCGCCACCTGTTACTGCTACGCGAAGTGGCATACCGATTTTACCCATGCCGACCTCTAGCTCTTCACATACTGCTGCAATCACACCATCTTTGATGTTTGTAGTAGTGAAATCTTCAAGCGCTTCAACCTTAGCAAGAGCAAGCTCTAGTGGGCCTTTAGCAACACCACGTAGGTGCTTCTTCGCTGCGCCAGCTTCAAACTCAGAGAAATCTTCGTAGAAGTAACGAGACTGTTCAGCAAGTTCGATAAGCGTATTACAACGCTCGCCAACTAGCGTGATCACTTCAGTGATAGCCGGGCCATTTGTTGTATCGATCTTTTGTGCATCTAGGTGCCATTGCAGGTATTTAGCAACGTACTCAGGCTCAGAAGTCTTGATGTAGTGGTTGTTCAACCAAAGTAGCTTATCAGTGTTGAATGCAGAAGCAGACTTGCTGATAGCGTTCAGGCTGAAGAATTCAATCATCTCTTCTTGAGAGAAGATCTCTTGGTCACCGTGAGACCAACCTAAACGAACTAGGTAGTTGTTTAGTGCATTTGGTAGGTAACCTTCGTCGCGGTATTGCATTACAGAAACAGCACCGTGACGCTTAGAAAGTTTCGCACCGTCATCACCAAGAATCATTGCACAGTGAGCGAAAGTTGGAACTGGCGCGCCTAGTGCTTCATAGATGTTGATTTGACGAGGTGTGTTGTTGATGTGGTCTTCACCACGTACAACGTGTGTAATACCCATGTCCCAGTCATCCACTACAACAACGAAGTTGTATGTTGGTGCACCGTCTGTACGACGAATGATTAGGTCATCAAGTTGGCTGTTAGAAATTTCAATGCGACCACGAATTTGGTCATCAAATACTACGCTGCCTTCTTTAGGGTTACGGAAACGGATAACGCACGCATCACCTTCTTTTGCTGCTTCGTTTGCTGCAACAATTTTAGGGTGGTTCGCATCGTAACGAGCCATCTCTTTGTTTTCTTCTTGCTCTGCACGAATTTCGTCAAGCAGCTCTTTAGACGCATAGCATTTGAAAGCTTTGTCTTCAGCAAGTAGCTTATCAACCATTTCATTGTAACGGTCAAAACGCTTAGATTGGTAGTAAGGACCTTCATCCCATTCCATACCCATCCATTGCATGCCTTCTAGAATTGCATCAACCGCTTCTTGAGAGTTACGCTCAAGGTCCGTGTCTTCGATACGCAGAACGAATTCACCACCTTGATTCTTAGCGAATAGCCAAGAGTAAAGTGCAGTACGTGCACCACCAACGTGAAGATAGCCAGTTGGGCTAGGAGCAAAACGAGTTTTAACCGTCATTTAAATACCTTGATTATGTAGGTGATTCTTTTAGTGATTGCCATTACAAAGCCTGCAACAGAAAAATATCACTAAATTTTGGGCGCTATTTTATCACCACCGCTTAAATCTACAATCAGTAGTGAATGATTAATGCGCTGATCTTGTACGAAAGCTATCGTAGAAGGAGCAAACCAATAGCTCAAGCACATGTCAAATGCTCTAAAACGGCAAATTCTCGCCACGCTCGCGATAAACCTCATCTATTCCATCACTCAATATTCCAGCAAATATCAAATTCTTGAATTTATGTTTGACCTTACCCTTACGGGAAGGTTTATGTTAGGCGTAGATGAGAATTGGAGTATCGATATGAACTATTACACAGCTATGCTCAACGGCCTAAATTGCATGGGTTGTGCGAAGAAAGTTCGCACACTGTTTGGCGAATTCGACAACACGACGATCAATGATATATCGCCGACCCACATCGATATTTCTACTCCTTTTAATTACGTTCAACTCAACCAACAGTTAGCGACGCTTGGTTATAGCATGGGCAATAAACTGCACCTTTCGTTATCCGGTCTTAGCTGCGGTAAGTGCGTGAACAAGCTGACACAAGCGCTTGAGCAGACCGAGCAAATCTCAGACCTAGAAGTCAGCAAACATGAATTGTCCTTGGTTACTCTGCTTTCAGAATCCGAGCTTATTGAGCTAATCGAAAGTGTGGGTTATCACGCGGCTCCCTACTCTGAGGTTAATGAGCCTTTATCTAATTCAGAAGACGATAAAAAAACAGCGCCAGTGGAGCAGACACAAGATAAACCTGCTGCTAGCCAATATACCTATCACCTTGTTCTTGAGGGAATGACGTGTGCGAGTTGTGTTTCTTCGGTAGAGAAAGCGCTGAAAAAGAATGAGTTCGTCGACCAAGCTCAGATCAACCTCGCTGAACAGACAGCCTTGGTCTTCACATCTGAAACACGTGACGTCATCGAGAGCGCGCTAATAGAATCGGTGAAAAACGCAGGTTACGGTGCCGAGTTCGTTGACGACGCGGCAACTCAACAACAAAAACAGCAAGAACAACAACTTCGTACCCAAAAAGCTTTCCTAAAGAATTCAGTAAGCGCGCTGCTGATCGGTGCTCCACTGATGGCGTGGGGTCTGTTCGGTGGCAGCATGACCATTGCTACATTTAACGACCAATTGGCTTGGGGATTGGTCGGTGTCGTCTGTTTGGTACTGCTAGCCACTTCAGGACGCAGCTTCTTTACTAACGCTTGGCAATCACTGATGCACAAGCGTGCAACCATGGATACCTTGGTCGCTCTAGGCACTGGCGCCGCGTGGTTCTACTCAATGCTGGTTGTGCTAATTCCATCATGGTTCCCAGAACCATCGCGCCATGTCTATTTTGAAGCGAGCGCCATGATTGTTGGCCTTATATCTTTGGGTCACTACATTGAAGCCAAAGCCAAGGCACGCACCACCAAATCTTTGCAGGCACTGATTAATTTACAACCTCAAAAAGCCGTGGTTATCGTCGATGGTAAAGAACAAACCATCGCCCTCGAAGCTATTCAAGTCGGTATGCAAGTTCGAGTGAAACCGGGAGAAAAAGTCCCTGTCGATGGTGTCGTGGTATCTGGCGAATCTTATATCGATGAATCGATGCTGACTGGCGAACCGCTTCCTAACGTTAAATCGATTAATGATGGCGTTTCAGCAGGTACCATCAATGGTGATGGCAGCCTGATCATTGAAGCCACGGGAATCGGCTCAAGCACCATGTTGGCTCGAATCATTCAGATGGTTCGCCAAGCTCAAAGCAGCAAGCCTGCGATTGCGAAGCTTGCCGACTCTATCTCTGCCGTTTTCGTACCAGTTGTGGTCGCGATCGCAGCCATTGCCGCCCTAGTTTGGTTTTTTGTTGGACCACAACCGAGTGCAAGTTACATGCTCGTGGTATCAACCACTGTACTGATCATCGCCTGTCCATGTGCCTTGGGCTTAGCGACACCGCTCTCTATTACTGTCGGCGTGGGCAAAGCCGCTGAGTTTGGTGTTCTGATCAAGGATGCCGATGTGTTGCAATCTGCAAGCAAAATCGATGCTGTCGTATTTGATAAAACAGGCACCCTAACCCAAGGTAAGCCAACCGTTCAGCAGGCCTTTTATGGCGACTTATCAGAACAAAAACTGCTGGCTTACGCCTATTCGGTAGAGGTAGGCTCAGAACACCCATTAGCGAAAGCCGTTTGCCAATATGCTGAGAGCTTACAAGTTTCAGCGCTCCCCCAAAGCGAATTCGAAAACCAAAGAGGGCTTGGAGTACAGGCAATAATTAGCGGCAAAAACGTTCAAGTAGGCTCACTTAAGTACCTCACCCAACTCGGCATCAATACAGACATTGGCGCGGACTTTATCGAGCTTTGTCGAACACAAGCATGGACACCCATCTTCGTTGTAATCGATCAAAAACTGGAAGGCATATTTGGCATTTCAGACGCGTTAAAAATAGATAGCAAACAAGCCATTACTCAACTAAAATCCGCCGGAATTCACACGGTGCTATTAACGGGCGACAACGACTCTGTGGCTCAAGCAATAGGTAAAAACGTCGGTATCGACGAGGTTATCTCGGAAGTACTACCAGAGCAGAAAGCTCAGCATATTGTTCAGCTTCAACAACAATATAAGAGCGTTGCCATGGTAGGAGACGGTATTAACGATGCACCAGCTCTTGCTCAAGCGGATATAGGAATCGCAATGGGTAGCGGCAGCGATGTGGCGATTGAAAGTGCGCAAATGACGCTGCTGAACTCGTCGCCACTGTCTGTGAGTAATGCGATCGAGCTATCCCAGGCAACCGTGAGAAATATGAAGCAAAACCTGTTTGGTGCCTTCATCTATAACTCGTTAGGTATTCCAATTGCGGCTGGTGTGCTCTACCCATTCTTCGGATTTTTACTTAGCCCTGTCGTTGCAGGCGCTGCGATGGCGATGTCATCAATCACCGTAGTCAGCAATGCCAACAGATTAAGATTGTTCAAACCCACTCATTATAATATCAACAAAAACCATATTCATGAGGTTCACCATGATTCGTAAAGTTATGACTCTTACTGCACTCGCTGCAATTTCAGGACAAGCTCTCGCTACTAATGTACTAAACCATAAGTCTCCATATTGTGGCTGCTGCACAGAATGGACAGAACACATGCAAGACGCAGGTTTCGATGTCACAGAGAAACTCCATGATGACATGAACCCAATCAAGCAGAAGTTAGGAGTAACGCCAGAACTGGCTTCTTGCCATACGGCAGAGATCGACGGTTACGTATTTGAGGGGCACATTCCTGCAGAGGACGTGAAAGCCTTTTTAGAGAACCCACCACGCAATGCGATTGGCTTGGCGGTTCCAGGCATGCCAATGGGCTCTCCGGGCATGGAGTATGGCGATAAGAAAGACGAGTATTCTGTGTATGCGTTTAACGAGAAAGGTCAGGTGTTTGAATACCGTCATTACAACGGAAAATAGAGCGTAATTAGACCTACGAACAGCAATAAAAATAGAGCCTAGCATTAAGCAAACCCAAGACTCTGGTTTACTTACTAGGCTCTTTGCTTTTGGACAGTAAAGCAAATCTTGTCGCGGCACCAACCGGGCTGTTAGTACCACTATGTTTTCGTCGCTAGTTAGCAAAAACTCTATTTAACAAAAAAGCTAATTAGCGAAGAAACTCACTTGGCTAATAATCTAATCGATTAAGCAGCCAAGTGAATCAGCTTAGAAGCCGTAAGATGCACCGAATACGAATGCGTTGTTTGTTTTAGACGCGCCGTTCGCGAAATCAACTCCGTTAGCTTGGCTACGGAATTCGAAGTAAGGTTGAACACCTTGACGAGTCCATGTTGCACGAAGCTCGTGATCCATAGCTTCAGCATCAATCATGTATACGTTGTTGTAGCTAAGCGCTAGGTCTTCGTTTACAGAGTAAGCAATGCGGTTATCCATGCGGTAATCAGTGTCAGCATCTGCAGAAGTGTCATCGATGTGTGCACGAGTACGGTTACTAATAGAGATACCGTTGTCGAAGTTGTAACCAATTTTAACCAGTGGACGGAACTGAATGCTCTCGCCAGCAGAGAAGACATGTTGGTAACCCGCTGCAACCCATAGGTTGTCAGTGATATTGAAAGCTTGCTCACCACCAACAGTGATGAATGCATTTGCTTGACCAGTTGTTGCGTCGCCACCAGTTTCAGCAGCAGTTAGACCTTCAAGGTCGCCAAGTTGGATGCCATCAAACTCAGTGTAAACAGTTAAACCGCCTAGAGAGTTGTCAAACGTGTGGCCAGCTTCTAGAGTCGAAGTCATATCAGAACCGTGGATACGGCCATCGTCGTGAAATTGGATATTACCTGTAACGTAAGATGAACCAGCGAAAGCACTAGAAGCGAAAGCAAGAGAAAGTGCACTTAGAGCGATAATTTTTTTCATAGTAAACTGCCTTAGTTTAAATTTTTCAGCGACATATCTTCGGTATATCATTCACCTTCGCCGCTTGAGTAATTGGTAGCCTCCCTGGCATGAAATCTATCTTGCTCGATTTAATTTACGTTTCAAAATAAAAGGACAAACAGAGTGATCTCTCTCACCATCAAAAAAAGGAAAGTTATTTAACCCAAACAAATCAATAGCTTAAAAACATAAAAATAG
The DNA here is from genome assembly GCF_041466065.1 of Vibrio sp. 10N.239.312.C11. Classification (NCBI taxonomy): domain Bacteria; kingdom Pseudomonadati; phylum Pseudomonadota; class Gammaproteobacteria; order Vibrionales; family Vibrionaceae; genus Vibrio; species Vibrio sp. 10N.239.312.C11. Next base: position 119,450 of record NZ_JBFSRZ010000003.1, on the reverse strand, counting down.
ATAAAAAAAGAAACCCAATAATCAAAACGGATCAAGATCACGTTATTTCACGGCATAAAATTAGATTCAGTTGTTTCAATCACACCTGATTTATAGTTTTTTATGGCGGACTTATTTTTTTAAGAGAAGAATGAGAAGTGCGTCACTTTTTTGATGAAGCTCACCTTATGTGCATTGTTGACGTTATAAACAAAGGTTATTTCTATATGTTTCAGTTTAACGAATGTACCGAACTTAGTTTGGACGAAAAAAAAGCTCCCACTTTTATCTGAGTAAGATAATAGTTAGGGAGCTCATCTATTAATGTTGCTTATCGATTATTTCACCGAAGTCACTCGACTTACTTTCTCGCCACTTTCAGAGATAGAGCGGATGTAAGTTTCGCCTGAAACCGAAGGACGTTGTTGCTCATCGTACGTTAACCAGTTTTCACCATCCGCTGAGTATTGAAGCTCTACGCCAGGGAATTGAACGTTCATCGCTAGCTTGCCATCAATAACTTTTGCCCCCGGAACTGGTAGTCGGTAATCAATACCCGCTTTCTCAAGCTTAGCCAGTTCACGTTGACCAACAATATTCGCGAAGCGATTAAAGTCGTTGTTTAAAGACTGCTTATTTACTAGGTCGGTATCTTGAGAGTATTCAACGCCCACTTTGTAGTCGTTTTCCCAATCAGCTCTGTGCCATGCGCGCTCTGCTGCTGCAAGTACGCGAGGGAACACCATGTATTCATACTGCTCGTCGGTACGTACTGTTTCAGACCAAAGCTGTGCAGACAAGCCGTAGAAAGGTTTTGCTTCAATCTCGCCTTTACCAGTGAAGCCATTGCCGTCACGGTCTAATGAGGTTTCCGCGTTTTGTGGCATGTTTTCTGGTGCGAAGCCAAACATCTTACGAGTATCCGTTGCACGCGTTGCCCAGTAGTAACCGCGCTCTGCTGCGTCAACTTCGTATGGCATATCCATGTATACGTAATCTGGGTTAGAGACAATCACGTCATAACCTTTCGCTGACCAGTCGTACACTGATGAAGTGCCGCCCCAGTAAAGAACGTCCCAGAAGTTAACGCGAGTAGTTTCAGTAGCGAAGCCAGATTCACCCTCTTCCACATACTTCAAGCCATCTTGCCAAGCTTGGAAGTGAGGAATGCCTTTGTCTGCAACAATTTTTGATACTTCTTTTGCAAAGTAGCCAGGCAGGTGACCAAAATCACTCACTGAACCATCAGCAATCAAAGACTGACATTGTGGAGACTGTTGGAATGGCTTGTCTTGCTTGTCTAGCTCAATGTTACCTTTCCATGCCACTTTGTCTTGAGCATCAACATCTTGAAAGCCTGCGCCTAGCTTGATGTTTTTCGCTTCATCACCACCAAAGTGCCAAGTCGTTAGCGGCATACCCGCTTCATTGTGCATTGCTGCAATTTCAGTAATCACTTTATCAACAAAGCGAGTCGATGATTCCATACATGGGTTGATGAAGCTGTGCTTATCGTAGAACTGAATAGTCGTCACGTTTGAAGTATCTTGTGGATCCATCAAGCGATATTCACTTGCTTCAGCTTCTTTGCCTTCCGCCATTAGGCGAGTGTAACGCGCTTCCATTGATACCACAGCAGAACGAGCGTGTGCTGGCATATCAATTTCTGGAATTACTTCGATGCTGCGCGCTTTTGCGTAGCTTAAGATCTCGACGTAATCCGCTTTACTAAAGAAACCAGAGCCAAAGTTGTCTGTTGTTGGACCTAAACCTAGCTGAGGCAGTAAACAGCTTTGCTCTTCCAAATCAAAACAACGATTAGACCCTACATCCGTTAGCTCTGGTAAACCTGGGATTTCTAAACGCCAACCTTCATCATCAGTTAAGTGAAGGTGAAGTTTATTCATCTTGTATGCAGCCATTTGATCTAGCGTCGCTAGGATGGCATCTTTTGAGTGAAAGTTTCGAGCAACATCCACCATCACACCACGGTAATCAAAGCGTGGTGCATCTTTGATCGACAGTTGTGGTAGTGATTCAGCGTTCTGACTGTCTATTAGGCCAAAAATAGACTGAACTGCGTAGAAAGCACCTGTTTTATCAAACGCTTTAATCGCAATCCCCTCTTCCGAGATGCTTAGTTCATAAGCGCCAGATTTTGCTAAATCACCCGTAAACTGAGTAGGAACAACGGCAACACTAACAGGTAGGTCGCCACTCACATCTACGTTTACCACATCTGCACGTTCTTCAATTGCAGCGAACTGCTCAGCATCGAATGCCTCTTTCGGTAATGCAATACCACCAGCAATGCTCACTGAACCTTCACCCGCTTCTACCGACATTGGGGTTGGTAAAAGCGTTGTTGAAACGTCTTGCGTTGCTAGATCCGCATTCTTTTCGAAACGCGTAACAGCAGTCGCCATGACATTGTTGTCATCAGGTGTACGCTTAAGGTTGTTTCCTTCCAAACCTGTTACGAACGACGCGACATCTTCAGTATTCAATGAAGCAATCATCTTAGGTTCTGCGTTTGGCGCAGTTACGAATGCACCCGGCATAAAGTCAGTTTCAAACAGTTGCCAGTACTCACTCGTTAACGGAAGAATCACTTCTTCACCAGCGGCAAAACCATCGAACTTATCTGTTGGTTCTAGTTTGTGTAGGTCACCTGTTACACGAGTGATTTTAAATTGTTCGTTATCAACATCTAAAATAAGGCGAATACTATGGAAGTAGATAGTCCAATCTTTCGAATCAATCGCTTCACCGTCATTGGTCAGAGTCATGTTCACTTTATTACATGACGCCCACTCAGCACCTAGGTCCTGACAAGCCATGCCTTCATTCGCACCGTGATTGGTTAGAATTTCATATTGCACATCAAGGTTATCAGCCAGTGCATTAACCACCTGTTGCTCAGGTGCTTGCGTTACAGCACAACCCGTCAAACCAGCCAGTACCGCTACAGATAGTAAGTTTCTCTTCAACATCGTATTCACCCATAAATTTAAAATTGAGTCAGAAGCAAAGTGGAGCGCTTCGAAAGTTAGATAAACTATATGGGCTTATTTTTTGCCGTGAATTAAATCAGGTTAATAAAGTGATCAGCTTCAAATCTCAAAAACACTGATAAAATTAATTATATTAAAATCATTAAGTTACAACCTACGGCACTTCCGTCATTTTTATTTTGACGTAAAAACTGAGAATTGAATCACAATCTTTTTAAAGGATTTCATAAAATCGTGTTGTTGGTAGGGAGAAAGGTTTAAGAGTTTATTCGTGTTGTTATACTTTTCGTACAAACAACGTGACATCGTTCTCAAAAAAAACCGTTAAAAAACGCCGTCAAAATCAATTTTAACGAGTTCATATCTTTTAATAGGAGCTTTCCTTGCGCACATTTTTGTACGTAACTTTATTCGTTCTCGCATTTTCAGCCAAACAAGCTGCGGCCGAGCCTCTTTATTGGCAAGCCAAAAAGGATGATCTGACGCTTACTATCTTAGGTTCTGTGCACGTTGGGGATAAAAGTATGTACCCACTTCCTTCGGCAATCACCGACGCGCTAAAAAACAGTGATGGCTTAGTTATCGAAACGGATATAAGAAAGACAGAGGGTGTCGTTTATCCGACGACCAAAGTGACCACCGCTGATGTATTAAACAAACAACAAAAACAATTATTAACCGACATATCAAAATCATTGGGTATGCCAACGCAACAACTGCTTAACTCACCGCCTTGGGCAACCTCTCTATCGATACAGATGCAGCAGTTAAAAAAACTTGGTTATGGCTCCGCCGGCGGCGTTGATGCGACGCTAGCTTACAAAGCGACTATCCAAGATGTTCCCGTTATCAGCTTAGAGCCGCTTCAATTCCAAATAGACCTGATGACAAAACAAAAGGACGACGGTAAGGAGTGGTTAGTCAGTAGCCTTGAAGAGTTTGACCAAACTGATCGTGTGGTTCATTGCTTAATCGAAAGTTGGAAAGCGGGTGATTTAGCGAAGCTGGAAGCTTTCGCAGAGCTGTCTGAGATGTCACCTGAACTAGAGAAAGCATTTTTAACCGATCGCAATATAGACTGGGCAAACAAACTATCCGCCAATGATTGGAAACTTGACTCGAAAGAGAGCTACTTAATTGTGGTTGGCGCCTTGCACCTAATAGGAGAAGGTAACTTATTGCAGTTGTTAGAAGAGAAAGGTTTCAATGTCACTCAACAATCACAAAGCCAACAGGCCCGGTGTCAATTTGAGACTAGTGACGACAACTAACTAAATTCGATACCATGACCTTCTCATAATATAACCATTACCTAATAACTGAATCATTACACTTAATCGCACCATAACGGTGTTATTATCTTTCGCTCTTTTTATATACGGTGTTGTTCTCATGAAACTAGTACTCTTTGCTTTACCTTTAGCCCTAGCGATCCTCATGCCTACGGTAGTGACGGCTAAAGAAACTTGTACCATCGAACAGTTTCAGGCGATAGACATTCAACCGGATACAAAAGGCGGTGTGTTAGATAAAGAAAGCGGCCAGTTTCTGATCACTGAGAAGCCACCGATGCGCTGCGCCAATATTACGTTCATTACATCGACGACACGCAACCGTATCGCGAGCCAAATGAATAGAAAATTTGAAGCGAGCTTTTACGATGGCCAAACGAGTAACTCTCACTCGGTGACGTTTAATGAAGATGAAATACAGGCGGGTTACATTCGAATTGGTCGAAATAACCCTGTTGAAGCGTATGTTTGCTTTGTTACTTCAGAGACGCCAATCAAGAACATCACGTGTGATGTGAAGTAAACAGATTTTCGGCTGGCTTATTGAGTCAATCCTTTCTCTATGCGGGATGTTTAGAACAACAAGAGATTTCCGACTCACTCCTTCGTCGCTCTAGGGAATGACACATATACCAAAATGCAAAAAAGCCGTAGCCCCCTCTATTACGAGAGTGCTACGGCTTTCTTCAATGTGGCAGTGAAGATCTTATTTTGAACATCAGGCGAACCCGTTGACCAAGTGATTATCTTTATCCTGAAATGCAAAAAAGCCGTAGCATTTCTGCTACGGCCTTCTTTAATGTGGTCGGTGAAGAGGGATTCGAACCCCCGACCCTCTGGTCCCAAACCAGATGCGCTACCAAGCTGCGCTATTCACCGAGATATCTAACTGGCTGATTGCCTGTCGATGAAGCGTATAATACGGATTCTGAGTTTATCCGCAAGGGCTTTTTTCACTCTTTTTTACAATATCGAATCGTTCGAACAAAAGACGTACAAGTGAAATGCCAATGTGACGAAAAACACACAGTTACCAACAAGTATTTAACTTATGAAACAGGATTGATCCAGATCAGTGAATTGATAACACCAGTTAATACACTAACTCGTGTCATATAACTTTGAGGTATACACATGGACTTTTGGCTAGAACTCCTATTTGGTAATGCGGTGGGGCTATCTTCAATGATAGTAATATTCGGGGCTCTGGGTCTCATGATGTTCTATGGAGGCTTCTTCATCTACAAAGTTATGACTGAAAAATCTCCTCACTAGAATCGCTCAGCCTAAATCATCTACTTTTAAGTATCATTTTCTTTAGGTAGATGTAAAAACGCTTTGCACCGGAGCCGACTTATTGTCTTCTCCGGTTTTTTCATTTTTAAACCCGGCCTCAACTTAGGTATACTTACCTTATCCTTATCCAACTTGAGATACACACTATGTCTCATGATGACGACTTAGATCTATTCCAAGAAATGATGGGCGATGTTAAACGTATCGACCATAACACCGCCGAACACCAGAAAGTACACCGAGTCACAGAATCTCACCTTGCTAAGCGTGAAGCCGCTATGTGGCTGTCTGACGACGAGAAAGACTACTTATCATTAGACTACTCTCCAATGATCAAACCTGACGATGTCATTGCTTATAAGAAAGATGGTGTACAAGAAGGCGTATACAAAAAGCTGCGCTTGGGCAAGTATCCAATTCAAGCCAAACTCGACCTTCACAGGAAAACACTGAAAGACGCTCGTAACGAAGTACTCTCATTTTTACGCCAGTGTTTAAGAATGGATGTTCGCACCGTTATCATTGTCCACGGTAAAGGTGAGCGTTCGAATCCACCAGCAATGATGAAAAGCTACGTGGCAAATTGGCTAACACAAATTAACGATGTTCAATGTGTTCATTCAGCTCAGCAATTTCACGGTGGTACAGGCGCGGTCTATGTCATGCTCAGAAAGAGTAATGACAAAAAACTAGAAAACAGAGAGCGCCATCAAAAGCGCAGCAGTTGATAAGTTGAGATTGATAAGTAAGTTGATAGGTGTCTTGCATCAAGAGCGATATTTCGTGCCTAGACTCACACCAAGTGCTAAAATTGTCCTCAGTTAACGAATCCCAACTCAAAGCAACTATCCAAAGGTTGCTTTTTGTTTATCTATATTTCCGTTGTGAAACGCTAAGAGAATATCATGTCACAAGAATCCCAAGCTAAACGCCTTAATAAATACATCAGTGAAACTGGTTTTTGCTCACGCCGTGAAGCCGACAAACTCATTGATGCAGGCCGAGTTACTATTAACGGTAAGATCCCTGAAATGGGTACTAAAGTCTTGCCCGGTGATGATGTTGAGATCGACAATAAACCTGTTCGCTCAAAAGAGAAGCCGATCTACATTGCTCTTAATAAACCAACAGGCATTACCTGTACTACTGAGCGTGATATTCCAGGCAACATCGTCGACTTTATCGGCCACCACAAGCGTATCTTCCCAATTGGTCGCCTAGATAAACCCTCTGACGGCCTTATCTTCTTGACCAACGATGGCGACATCGTCAATAAGATTCTGCGTGCAGGTAACAATCACGAAAAAGAGTACGTGGTTCGTGTAGATAAGCCGATTACTACTGAGTTCTTGAAGCAAATGGGCGCTGGCGTTCATATTCTCGATACTGTTACCTTGCCATGTAAGGTAGAGAAAGAGACCAAGTTCTCGTTTCGCATCACATTAACGCAAGGCCTTAACCGTCAGATTCGCCGTATGTGTGAAGCGCTCGGTTACGAAGTATTTAAGCTACGCCGTGTTCGTATTATGAACATCTCATTAGACGGTATTCCTAACGGAAAATGGCGCTACCTGAGCGACGAAGAGATTACTGAAATCTTGGCGATGTGTGAAGGCTCAGTAAGTACTGAAGATGCGTCAAAAATGAACGCGAAAGGTCAACGCATTCGTAAAGCGACTGACGCGAAACTTTTTGATAGCCGTGAAGAGAACCAAACTTCAACAGCGCGCCGTAATCAAAACGAGAACCGTACTCGCACTTATCGCGGTAACAATGCGGATGAATTCCGTCATGCGCCTAACTCAAAGCGTGGCCGTAACTCATCGAACGGTGAAAGCGGTGGCGGTGGCAATACCGAGAACTGGAAATCAAACTCTCGTTCAGAGCGTTCTAATTCAGATAAAAACCGTTCGGATCGCAATCGCACAGATCGCGACAATAACGAACGTAGAAGCGGTAAACCGACAAACCGCAGTCCAGATTCAAACAGACCGAACAAGCCTGTAACGAAACGTGTTGGTGGTACTTTAGGTTTGAAAAAGTAGTCAGAACCCTTTCAAACGGGACTGTCGATAAAGAAACGCCCGCTAGATTAGTCTAGCGGGCGTTTTATTTATGATCATGTACGTTTATCGTTATGGAAAGCACAAGCTACAGGCATAGTTCAGCAAACTGACCACGCGTAAGTAGTACTAAGTCTTTCGGATCTAGCTCGATCTCTAACCCTCTCTTCCCTGCACTCACACATATCGTTTCAAAATCGGTAGCACTGAAATGAACAAAGGTAGGCAATGCTTTTTTCTGACCAAGAGGACTGATTCCTCCCACCACATAACCTGTCGTTTTCTGAGCAATATCTGGATCAGCCATCTCTGCTTTTTTACCTTTCGCCGCTTTTGCTGCAAACTTTAGATTTAGCTTCTTATCGACGGGAATAACGGCAACCGCCAAATCTTTCGCCACACCATTCAAGCTGAACAAAAGCGTTTTGAATACACGTTTGGGATCTTGACCAAGCGCTTCGACAGCCTCTAATCCATAATTCGTGTTATTTGTATCATGATGATACTGATGCACACTGTGAGCGATTTTCTTTTTCTTGGCGAGATTGATTGCAGGGGTCATAACAAATCCAAACGATAGATAAACAAAAAGCGACGCCGAGGCGTCGCTTTAGTTAAATTTATCATGGTGCTAGAGTCAATCTAATTTAGCACCTAATGATTCAATTAACTGGATTCAATTACTTGTAAACCATTTGACCTGAAGGCGCGTACTTGTTCACATCAACAGGGCTGTTTGCTTCTAGGTACTCTTTTAGTACTTCAGCGTCAACAAAACCTGTGTTCACAAAGCCAGGGTGATCAGACAGTTTAGGGTAACCGTCACCGCCAGCAGCGTTAAAGCTTGGTACCGTAAAGCGGTATGTTTCATCTAAACGAAGCTGCTTGCCACCGATGAAGACATTCGATACTTCACCGTCAGCGACAGTCATAGAAATACCTGCAAACTGTGCATAAGCACCTGAATCAACAGGTTTAGTCGCCACTACGTTTAGGTAATCTAGAACTTCTTTACCAGTCATATCAGTGTAAGTCAGGATGTTTGCAAAAGGCTGTACTGTTAGTACATCTTTGTACGTCACATCGCCGGCTTCAATTGAGTCACGAACGCCGCCGGAGTTCATCACAGCGAAGTCTGCTTTTGCACGCTCCATGTGAGAAGTCGCAATCAAACGACCCAGGTTAGTTTGTTGGAAGCGAACTACGTTGCGGTCACCTTCAAGCTTGCCATTTGTCTCAGCGATTTGAACTTCTAACTGAGCTTGGCCCTGTTCTTGGAAAGGACGTAGGAATTCAAGCAGCTCTGGATCTTGTGCGATTTCATCTTGAATAAGAACGCGTTGCTTCTTGCCGTCAATCTTAACTTTCTTCTTAAGGTTAACGGGAACCAAGTCGTAGCTCACCATCTCTAGTTCGCCGTTACGGAATTCGTAATCAGCACGGCCTACGTACTTGCCCCACTCGTGAGCTTGAACGATGTAAGTACCGTTTTGAACGTCTGGTTTACACTCATCACCCGGCTTGAAGTTTTGCTTCGCAACGTTAGGGCCTTCCATACATACAGGCTCTTGAGAGTGACCACCAACGATCATATCTAGATCGCCTTCATTTAGGTAACGAGCTAGTGCTACATCACCCGGAGCATTAACACCACGCTGACCATTTTCGTAGTGACCCATGTGAGTCACAGCGAAGATTAGGTCTGGTTTTTCTGTTTCTTTAAGTTCAGCGATCAGTTTCTTCGCTTCTTCTTTAGGATCACGAAAATCGATACCAGCAATAAATTCTGGGTTACCAATTTTCGCAGTATCTTCAGTCGTTAGACCGATAACAGCAATCTTGATACCTTGCTTTTCAAACATCTCGTAAGCTTGGAATTTACGCTCGCCTGTCGCTTTGTCGTAGATGTTTGCAGATAGCATTGGGAAGTTTGCCCAGTCGATCTGTTTTTGCAGTACGTCTAGTGAGTTATCGAACTCGTGGTTACCTAATGCCATTGCATCGTAACCAATTTTATTCATACCTTTAAAATCAGGTTCTGCATCCTGAAGGTCTGACTCTGGTACACCAGTGTTGATGTCACCGCCAGATAGAAGCAACACGCTACCGCCTTCTGCTTCAACTTCTGCACGAAGTTGGTCAACAAGCGTTTTACGTGCAGACATGCCGTATTCGCCGTATTTGTTCTGCCAAAAACGACCATGGTTGTCGTTCGTATGCAGGATAGTTAGCTTATAAGTTTCGTCTTGGTTCCAATCATGAGCTGATTGAGACGCACATCCAGCCAAAGTAGCTAGGATTGCAGCACTTAGTGCTGTCTTTAGAATAAGGCGTTGCTTCATTGTCATACCTTTGAACTTTTTAGGGGAATCCACTGCTTTCTATAATCCATTGCGACTCCTTGTCTGGAGTTCGAACAATAAGACTTCAACATGACTAATCTTAAATTAACATTCTAAATGTAACACGACGATTTCATATTTATGTCGAATTGGTCACGCATAGATCAACAGTTAAGTGTAACAAAATTATGAGATTACACTCAAACTTCCCCTGCATCACAGGCAATCGTTTACTTATAAAGTGTGATGAACGTCAGCAATTCACTACAAACAGGACAGACCTCACACACCTATACCGCTTTCTTAGGGAATCAGAGGCTCTGTTAACAAGGATTTAATCGCCTATCGTAGATTGACGCACTGCAAAACAAGTTCGTGAACAACCAGACAGCTTAGTCATAGCCCAAATAGGCCGAGGCTTCGGTGAACTAAACGGATGTTCCATTAAAAAACGCCCAACTCTAAGAGTTGGGCGTTTGTCTATTACAATCAAATAACGAGTTAATACTAGTGACTTAACATCAGATAAAACTATTTGATTTCGATGTGCTCGAAGCCTTTGATAAGGTCATCAAGTGCTTTCATCTGCTTCAAGAACGGCTCTAGCTTATCTAGTGGTAACGCTGATGGGCCATCACAACGCGCTTGATCTGGGTTCGGGTGTGCCTCAAGGAATAGACCAGCAATTCCAGTAGCAATACCCGCTTTAGCAAGCTCAACAGTTTGCTCACGACGACCGCCAGATGCAGCACCTGAAGGGTCACGCATTTGAAGCGCGTGAGTCACATCAAAGATGATTGGGCTGCCGTTTGATGATTTTTTCATTACACCAAAACCAAGCATATCAACAACTAAGTTGTCATACCCCATGCAAGAACCACGTTCACAAAGAATGATGTTGTCGTTGCCGCACTCAGCAAACTTATCAACGATATTACCCACTTGATCTGGGCTCATGAACTGAGGCTTCTTCACATTGATAACCGCGCCAGTCTTAGCCATTGCTTCAACAAGATCAGTTTGACGAGCAAGGAACGCTGGAAGCTGGATTACATCAACCACATCAGCAACAGGCTGAGCTTGCGCTTCAGTGTGAATATCAGTGATGATCTTCACGCCAAAGGTATCTTTCAGCTCTTGGAAAATTTTAAGACCTTCTTCCATGCCAGGACCACGGTATGAGTGAACTGAGCTACGGTTTGCTTTGTCGAAAGACGCCTTAAATACATAAGGGATACCCAGCTTCTCTGTTACTTTCACGTAGTGCTCACAGATCTGCATAGCTAGATCGCGAGATTCAAGAACGTTCATGCCTGCAAATAGCGTAAATGGCTTGTCGTTAGCAATTGGCATGTCACCAATGTGAACTGTTTTCTGTTCCATCATATTCTCTCTAAATAATTATTAATTAGTGAACAACCACTGTCTTTTCGTTCATGACGTTCACTTGAGATTTCAGTAACTCAGATGCAGGGTCATCTGGGCATTGGTCGATAAAGTATTGGTAATCCGTTGCTGCAACTTGATGACAGTCTAGCTGCTGATAAATAAAGCCACGGTCACGGATTTCGTACGGATCATCCGGTACAAACGTTAACGCAAGATCGGTACACTTCAATGCAAGCGTATAACGCTCTTCTCGCAGTAATGCACTCTTAAGCAACGCTAGCCACTTACCAATAATCGTTGGGTGGTCGGCAACCTCTAAGTGCTCCGCTTTCACCTTAGCGAGTGGGCCATCATGTCCGATTAACCAAGCTCGTAAAGTTTGCACGCCAACATACTCGCCGTTGTATGGGTTAATGTATACAGCAGCTTGCCCGAACCAACTCACTTTAAGTAAGAATTGAGTTGGGAAAGATACGCCTTCAACAGGGAAGCCTAGCTTGCGACCAAGAAAAAGGAAGATTGCCCCAAGACTGACAGGGATGCCTTTCTTTCTCTCGAGCACTTTATCGATAAACGCGTTTTCCGAAGAAAAATACGCATCTTTATCCCCAGCAAAACCCCACTCATAAAAGAATAGTCGAATAAAGGATTCAAACTTCTGCTGTTCATCCGTTTCGTTAACCAAAGCAAACTCGGCGTCTTTTAACAATCTCGCCAACTCTTGTTCTGCCCAACTGTCTTGAGTTTCTGGGTTAATCGCTTTATTTAAGATCAATGCACCTTCAGCTAACTCTAGCTGGTCAAAGTCTTCATCAAAAAATTCGTACATAGGTAGTTAACCGAAATAAGGAGATAATTAACCGAAAAATGTTGGTGTCTTCGTCATTGCAATTTTACCTGCCATCGCTAACCAGCCAAGCGCACCAAAGAAAGAGAACACTCTCAGTAGCTTGTTTTTACCTAGCTTAAGCGCAAAGAAACCCAATGCGATGTAAGCCATAACACAGGTTAGTTTTTCGGTTAACCAGGGTGCTGCTGGTGTAAATGGAATAAAGCCAGTGATAAAAATCAAACCAATACCCGATAGCAGCAGCAACGAGTCATTGATATGAGGGAAACGCTGCAAGAAAGGATGCTTAAGCTTTGGTGAGTTAACCATCATCAGAGCGAAACGAATCGAAAGAAGTAGCGCGCTTATAGCAATCGTTAGTAGGTGAAAATGTTTTAAACCTTCGTACATGGTATTCCTTTATATTTTTTATATGTGCTTTCGTTAACACGAGCCAAACAATACCCGTTAATGCCCTGTATTTCTGCGTTAATTCTCTGTATTTCCGCGTTAAGTGCATTATCGAGTTAAGTGTATTGTAGAGGTTAAAGGTATCAATTTAGCAAGTTCATCATCTGTTGCTCACTAGATGATGAACAGCAGCCTATGAACAGTAACGACCCAATGTCACTCGGTCATTACCACCGTAATCTTTTTCTGTAACCACATCCAAGTAGCCCAGTTGTTGCATTATCTCACGTACCGACAAGCCTTGGTCATAGCCGTGTTCAAATGCTAGCCAGCCTTCGTTTTCTAAAAAACCGCGTGCGTTTTCAGAGATGTATCGAATATCAGCTAAACCTTTCTCTTCAGCAACTAACGCGGTAATCGGTTCAAAACGCACGTCACCTTGAGATAAGTGAGGATCGTTCTTCTCAATGTAAGGTGGGTTAGAAACAATCAACGAGAACTTCACAGCTTCTTCTTCAGAGCTCGCAGAGTTCAAAGGCTCAAACCAACTGCCATGTAAAAAAGTGGCGTTAGTGATATTTAATCGCTGAGCGTTTTCTGTAGCAAGTTGCTGCGCTTCAGGGCGAAGATCAATGCCCGTCACTGGTCGATTCGGCATCTCAGACGCCAATGCTAACGCGATAGCACCTGTGCCCGTGCCTAAATCTAGAATCGCACCTTGTTTGCCGTAGGTTTTATCCAAAGCGACTTCAACCAAACGCTCGGTATCCGGGCGCGGGATTAAAGTAGAAGGAGAAACTTTTAACGGCAGCGACCAAAACTCACGTTCACCAACAATATAAGCCACAGGCTCACCGGTTAAGCGACGTTTTAGAAGAGTATGGAATTCGGATTCTTGTTCTGAAGTGAGATGCTTCTCAGGCCAAGTCAGTAGGTAAGATCTAGGTTTATCTAAAGCGTGACAAAGCAGTACCGCAGCATCAATCGAGGGCGATGTGTTATCGCCCTCTTGAAGCTGTACGATTGCTGACTTTAAAGCACTTTCAACCGTATATGCTGACTGCATAGTAATTAGTTGTGCTCAGCAAGTGCTGCTAGTTGATCGGCTTGGTGCTCTTGTAGAACAGGATCAAGCAGGCTTTGCATATCACCTTCCAGAACTTCGTTCAGGCGGTAGATAGTTAAGTTAATGCGGTGATCAGAAACACGGCCTTGAGGGTAGTTGTACGTACGAATACGGTCACTACGGTCACCAGAACCTAATAGGTTACGACGTGTATCTGAAATCGCGGCAGCACGACGCTCTTCTTCAGCTTGAACGATACGAGCCGCAAGAACAGCCATCGCTTTCGCTTTGTTTTTATGCTGAGAACGCTCGTCTTGACACTCTACAACTGTACCTGTTGGTAAGTGAGTAATACGGATTGCTGAATCCGTGGTGTTAACGTGCTGACCACCCGCGCCAGATGCACGGAAAGTATCAATCTTAAGATCGCCAGCTTTGATCTCTGGAAGATCCGCTTCTGGGATCTCAGGCATAACCGCAACGGTACATGCTGATGTATGAACACGACCTTGAGATTCCGTCTCAGGTACACGTTGTACACGGTGACCACCAGACTCAAACTTCATTGTGCCGTAAACAGCATCGCCACTGATTTTAGCGATCATCTCTTTAAAGCCGCCCTGCTCTGAAACATTGCTGCTCATCACTTCGACGCGCCAGCCTTTTTTCTCGGCAAACTTAGAGTACATACGGAAAAGGTTACCCGCAAAGATACCCGCTTCATCACCACCTGCGCCGGCACGAATCTCTAAGAAACAGTTACGCTCATCGTTTGGATCTTTTGGAATCAGAAGAATTTGCAGCTCATCAGTCAGACGTTCAATATTCGCTTTCGCATCTTTGATTTCTTCTTGAGCCATTTCACGCATTTCTGCGTCGTCTTCATTTGCCATCTCTTCAGCAGCTTCTAAATCTTCTTGAGCTTGCTGGTATGATTTAAAGCACCCCGTCACCTCTTCTAATTGAGAATACTCTTTTGACAAGGCGCGGAATTTGTCTTGATTCCCAAGTACATCGGGATCACCAAGTAGATGTTGAACTTCTTCATAGCGTTCAACAAGTGTTTCAAGCTTTATTAGAATCGAGGCTTTCATAATGTCTTATTCTGTTGGAGGTCGAATATTATTGAGGGTTTTCTAAGCCCAAACTCTGTCTAATGACCGTTAATTTTGCAGGTTCTCCTTGCTCTGCTGCACTTTGGAGTGCACGCGTTGGAGCATGGATCAATTTGTTTGTGAGCTTGTTACTTAGCTCAAGTAAAACTTTTTCAGGGTCACCGCCAGCGGCAAGTGATTGTAAACTCTTACTTAATAATTCTTCTCGGATTTCATTGGCCGATTTTCGATAGTCACGAATACTGTCTACCGCTTGCAGTGAGCGCATCCAACTCATGAAGGCCGCACTTTCTTCACTAACAATCGCTTCCGCTTGGATAGCTTCCACTTTACGTTGTTCAATGTTGCCATCAACAATCGACTGCAGATCATCAACGGAATATAGGTAAGCATCATTCAGATCGCCTACCTGAGACTCAACGTCTCGGGGAACAGCAATATCAACCAACAACATCGGTTGATGTTTTCTTGTCTTAAGTGCGGTCTCAACCATGCCCTTCCCAATAATAGGCAGTGGACTAGCGGTTGAGCTGATCACGATATCCGCTCGATGCAGGTGAACGGGGATTTCATTGAGGCTAATCACTTCAGCACCAAACTCTTCAGCTAGCCCTAAAGCACGCTCACGAGTTCGGTTGGCCACAATCATCTTGGTGCAACCATTCGCTGAAAGGTGTTTTGCCACCAATTCAATCGTCTCACCCGCACCTACCAGTAACACCGTTGATTCAGCAATCGACTCAAAGATGTGTTTGGCTAATGTGCAAGCTGCGTAAGCAACTGAAACCGCGCTTCCGCCAATTTCAGTTTCAGTTCGAACACGCTTAGCGACAGAAAATGATTTCTGAAACAGTTTTTCCATTGAAGCATCAACAGATTTGTTATCTCGAGAGTCTGTATAAGCTTGCTTCACCTGACCTAAAATCTGTGGTTCACCCAACACCAGAGAGTCCAAACCACAGGCAACGCGCATTAAGTGCTTAATCGCGGCTTGTTCTTCATGGATGTAGATACTCGGTTTTAATTCTTCAGGGCTAACTTGATGAAATACAGACAGCCAATCGATCAACTTGTTTTTTGCCACGCCTTTGACGTCACAATACACTTCAGTTCGATTACAGGTAGAAAGTATGACACTTCCATTTACGTGTGCATTTGCGTTAAGTTGCTTAAGTGCCTCAGATAATTTATCTGGACCAAAAGCGACTTTTTCTCGCAATTCAACCGACGCTGTATTGTGATTGATACCTACGGCAAGCAAAGACATGTATCAGAAGTTCTCGATCAGGGAATGGAAACAAGGGGCGAATTTTACTTGATGCATGGCTCTATTTAAAGAGCAAGCGGGATTTGTTTTCCTGAGTTCGTGAATTCAATGCTATAGTTGAGACGTTTTTTAGATAAATTTGAACAAGTTGTGAGCAAATATGAGCAAGCTTCGAAAAATCACGTCTCTTATTTTTTTGACCATCATTATGGTGGGTTGCTCGTCTATCCCAGAACAACCGACCAGCGTTGAGTGGCAAAGTCACCAAAACAGGCTTTTACAGATAGAAAACTATCAAGCTTCAGGCAAGCTCGCTTACATTTCTCCAGAGCAACGCCAAAGCCTAAACTTCATATGGAAGCACTCCCCAAATCAAAGCCAATTAAGACTGACCACTTTCCTTGGTCAAACCGCTTTGAACCTTACAATCGACAGTTTGGGTGCAAAAGTCGTGACTTACGATGATCAAGTATTCACCCATGCAAGTGCATCTGTATTGGTAGAGCAACTTACTGGATTGCAGATCCCCATTGATCACCTACCACAATGGTTCCTTGGCATTCCCGACCAAGCAGACAGCTACCAACTCAACAGCACTAACACGCTTGAATCTCTGTCTAAACAAGTCAGCAGTCAATTGTGGACCCTGAATTTTGCTAACTATCGCAATACAGAGATGCCGAGTACACTATTATCTGGTGAAGACAGCAAGAACTCTAGTGAAGACAACGCAAAGGTAGAGACAATTCCCCTCCCTACTCGATTGTCATTCAAGCAAGACGAGAACAAAATCAACATTGTAGTTTCGAAGTGGACACTGAAAAAATGATAACAACGCCAACGCACTGGCCTTCGCCAGCTAAGCTGAATTTATTTCTCTATATCACTGGCCGACGCGATAATGGCTATCACGAACTTCAGACCCTATTTCAGTTTGTCGACTTTGGCGATGAACTTACGGTTACCGCAAACCGAGAAACAAGCTCGATAACAATCACACCTGAAATTCCAGGCGTTGCGACAGAAGATAACCTGATTTGGAAAGCCGCAACTGCCCTTCAACAATATACATCGACAACTTTCGGTGCGGATATTCAGTTAAAGAAAGTGCTTCCTATGGGAGGTGGCATTGGCGGAGGCTCTTCAAATGCCGCAACCGTGTTGGTCGCGCTCAACCATTTATGGCAACTCAACCTGTCTGATGACCAGTTAGCTGAGATTGGCTTAAAGCTTGGTGCAGACGTTCCGGTCTTCGTTCGAGGCCACGCCGCCTTTGCTGAAGGTGTTGGTGAACAATTACAACCCGCTAATCCGGATGAGAAATGGTATCTCGTTGTTAAACCTCAAGTGAGCATAGCAACTGTAGACATATTCACACATTCAGAATTAACTCGAAATACGCCGAAGCGAGCACTATCAACGCTTCTAGAGCAAGAATACGTAAACGATTGCGAAAAAATTGTGCGAATGCTGTACCCAGAGGTTGATAAGCAACTTTCATGGCTGCTACAATACGCGCCGTCGAGATTGACTGGTACGGGTTCATGCGTTTTTGCTGAATTTAGCAGCAAAAAAGAAGCCGAATCAGTGCTAGAGCAACTGCCTGACACAGTTTCCGCGTTTGTCGCGAGAGGACGAAACATTTCGCCTTTAAAAGAAACTTTGGCTGAATACCAATCAGCCCACCCACAATCTATTTAAAACTGGACGCAACCCGAGGTTTCCACCGTGCCTGATATGAAGCTATTTGCTGGTAACGCAACACCTGAACTAGCCCAACGTATTGCTGATCGTCTATACATCTCTCTTGGAGATGCTACTGTAGACCGTTTTTCTGATGGCGAAGTCGCTGTACAAATCAATGAAAACGTTCGTGGTAGCGATGTATTCCTGATTCAATCAACTTGTGCACCAACCAATGACAACCTTATGGAATTGGTGGTAATGATTGACGCAATGCGCCGTGCTTCTGCTGGCCGTATTACTGCTGTAATCCCTTACTTCGGTTATGCCCGTCAAGATCGTCGTGTACGTTCTGCTCGTGTGCCTATTACTGCAAAAGTTGTTGCAGATTTCCTTTCTAACGTTGGTGTTGACCGCGTTTTGACTATCGACCTACACGCAGAGCAAATCCAAGGCTTCTTCGATGTACCTGTTGATAACATTTTCGGCACTCCAGTTCTTCTAGAAGACATGGCTAACCGTGGCCTAGAAAACCCAGTTGTGGTTTCTCCAGACCTTGGTGGTGTTGTACGTGCTCGTGCTACAGCTAAAGCGCTAGGTGATGTTGACATCGCTATCGTTGATAAGCGTCGTCCACGTGCTAACGTTTCTGAAGTAATGAACCTAATCGGTGATGTTGAAGGTCGTGACTGTGTTATCGTTGATGACATGATCGATACTGGTGGCACACTATGTAAAGCAGCTGAAGCGCTTAAAGAGCGCGGTGCTAAGCGTGTATTCGCTTACGCAACTCACGCTGTATTCTCTGGTACTGCTGCAGAAAACATCCGCAATTCAGTTCTAGACCAAGTTATTGTTACCGATTCAATCAAGCTTTCTCCGGAAATGGCCGCGACAGGTAAAGTAACTGAACTAAGCCTTTCTCGCATGCTTGCTGAAGCGATTCGTCGTATCAGCAACGAAGAGTCTATCTCTGCGATGTTCAACTAATCAAAGCTCTATAGCTTTGCTTTAGCAGAACAATCTGAAAAAGATATTAAGCACTTCATTCGATGAAGTGCTTTTTTTATATCTAATACCAATCACAGTAAGTAAGTGTTCAGAAATAGCGCAGGAAAAAAGCTTGAGAACAAGGCGTGATTTTTTTATAAGTAGTTATTCTACAATCAAAAATTATAACGCAGTTATCGAGCATTTTAACTAGCTAGGGTGACCAGTTATTTACTACGATTGGTATAACGACCACAAAGTGAATTTGACCACAGTTTGAATCATTGAGTTGCTATCAGCTAGCTCGCACCTTTTTCATAAACTGTGATATCATACGGCGCTTTTTGAAATCCCAAGAGAGATCCATACCTTGAGCCAACAAATAAAACTTCTCGTTGGACTGGCTAATCCAGGTCCAGAATATGCCAAAACTCGCCACAATGCGGGTGCTTGGGTAGTTGAAGAATTAGCACGTGTACACAACGTGACACTGAAGAACGAACCAAAGTTCTTTGGCCTAACGGGTCGTATCATGGTTCATGGTGAAGATCTTCGTTTGCTGATCCCAACGACTTTTATGAACTTGTCAGGCAAAGCTGTTGCTGCCTTAGCAAAGTTCTACCAAATTAAACCAGAAGAGATCATGGTCGCTCACGATGAGTTAGATCTTCCTCCAGGTATTGGAAAGTTTAAAAAAGGTGGTGGTCATGGTGGACATAATGGTCTGAAAGACATCATCAGCAAACAGGGTAACAATAAAGAATTCTATCGTCTTAGATTAGGCATTGGCCATCCAGGACACAAAGATAAAGTTGCAGGTTATGTATTAGGCAAAGCTCCTGCGAAAGAGCAAGAGTGTATCGAGGCTGTCATTGACGAATCGGTTCGTAGCCTAGACATCTTATTGAAAGATGGCCTACCAAAAGCACAAAATCGCTTACATACGTTCAAAGCAGAATAAGGTTTATATCATGGGTTTTAAATGTGGCATCGTTGGTCTACCAAACGTTGGTAAGTCAACTCTGTTTAACGCACTGACTAAAGCAGGCATCGAAGCAGCAAACTTTCCATTTTGTACGATCGAACCAAACACAGGTATCGTTCCGGTTCCAGATCTACGCTTAGATGCATTAGCAAAAATTGTTAATCCACAGAAGATCCTTCCAACGACAATGGAATTCGTAGATATCGCAGGCCTAGTTGCTGGCGCATCTAAAGGCGAAGGTCTAGGTAACAAGTTCCTAGCTAACATCCGCGAAACTGATGCTATCGGTCACGTTGTACGCTGCTTTGAAAACGAAAACATCGTTCACGTTTCAGGCAAAGTATCACCTATCGAAGATATCGAAGTGATCAACCTTGAGCTTGCTCTTGCCGATCTAGATAGCTGTGAACGTGCAATATTCCGCAATGCTAAAAAAGCAAAAGGCGGCGATAAAGACGCTAAATTCGAAACTACGGTTCTTGAAAAGCTACTACCTATCCTGACTGAAGGTGGTATGGCTCGTACTGTTGAACTTGCTAAAGAAGAAGTAGCGGCGATCGACTACCTTAACTTCCTAACGCTTAAGCCAACAATGTACATCGCAAACGTTGCTGAAGATGGTTTTGAAAACAACCCTTACCTAGACGCAGTTCGTGAGTACGCAGAAAAAGAGAACAACGTTGTTGTTGCTGTTTGTGCTGCAATCGAATCTGAGCTTTCTGAACTTGACGATGAAGATCGTGAAGAGTTCCTTGCTGACATGGGTATCGAAGAACCAGGCCTTAACCGAGTGATCCGCTCTGGTTACGAACTACTTACTCTTCAGACTTACTTCACTGCAGGTGTTAAAGAAGTTCGCGCTTGGACGATCCCTGTAGGTGCGACTGCGCCACAAGCTGCTGGCAAGATCCACACCGACTTCGAAAAAGGATTCATCCGTGCAGAAGTAGTTGGTTACGAACATTTCATCGAATTTGGCGGTGAAAGCGGAGCAAAAGATGCAGGTAAATGGCGTCTTGAAGGCAAAGAATACATCGTTAAAGACGGTGATGTTGTTCACTTCCGTTTCAACGTTTAATTACCGATAAACATCTAATAAAAGGCCAGTGAATTCACTGGCCTTTTTCGTTTTCGCTCTTTGCTAAAGAGCTTCTTATCCAAAACTTAACTTCCTATATATATCAGCATTTGAACCTATTTCTTGCTGACAAATACGCCTCTTTGACTAAAAAGAAACCGAACAGATGTTTATTCGTGATTTATTCAAAAAAAAAGTTGACGGGTTTCACTCAACTCCGCATAATGCGCCCCGTTCACAACGAAGCGGCAACGTCTCGAAATGAGCAACAATTTGGAAATGGCTACTTAGCTCAGTTGGTTAGAGCACATCACTCATAATGATGGGGTCGCAGGTTCGAATCCCGCAGTAGCCACCATTCTTTCTTTATGAAAGAAAAAGTACAAACAACGTTATATTGAATCACCAATATCAGTATAACTATAAAGATTTGCTGCGGTCGTGGCGGAATTGGTAGACGCACCAGATTTAGGTTCTGGCGCCGAGAGGTGTGAGAGTTCAAGTCTCTCCGACCGCACCATTATTTAATAGAACCCAGCTTTTTAGCTGGGTTTTGTTTTATCTGGAATATGTAAATCTGCAAGCCAAGTCACCAAGTATTCTCTCCTATAACCTCACTTTTACTACAATTTTATTAGACAATGTCTGCTCCATTTTCTAACTGAGTATGACTGCCTATGAAAACCCTCCCTTTAACGATCGGTTGCTACACAGATTCTCCAAGTAATAGCCAAGGTGTATATCAAACTCTGTTAGATCTAGAAACGGGAACGCTGTTGCCTTTAGAGCTTATAGCGGCCTGCACTAACCCCTCGTTTATTACCACGACAAAGTTGGGGGTCTACACAGCTTCTGAAGTTGACCAAAAGATGCAACCACAACTGATTCATATACCGAATTCTGATTCAACAATAGCGTCAAATACAGGGCCAATCTCAGGAGATCACCCTTGTCATATCACGATAGATCCCCACAATAAGTTTGCTATTACATCGCAATATTCATCAGGGACATTCGATATCTTTAGTTTAAGTATCAATGGCAATATCGATAAACGGCTCAAAATACTCAAAATGGTTGGTTCTGGACCTAATGCAGAAAGACAAACGGGCCCACATGCACATCAAAGCCTTTTCCTAAAGAACTCTCCGCAGTTTGTGACCGTCGATCTCGGAACCGATCGAATCAACTTCTATTGCTTTGACGAAGAGCAAGAAGAGTTCCTTGATGAACCAATGCAATCTATCAAAGTGCGTGCAGGGAATGGACCTCGTCATCTAACCTTTAACCAAGCTGAAGATAGAGCTTATGTGGTATGTGAGCTCTCTGAAACGATATTGATTTTGGAAAAGTCTTTAGGAGTGTGGAATATTGTGGAAGAAGTTGATGTACTTCCTAATATGGAAAAAGGAGAAGCGGCGGCTGCAATTAAGCTATCGCCAGATGAGCAATTCCTTTATGTGTCTTGCCGACATCAATCCAGAATCAGTTGTTTTAGAATAGACTCCGTCACTCAAAAGCTCATTTTTATGGATAGTTACGATGTTGAAGGTAAGTTCCCTCGCGACTTTCATATCACTAATGACGGGCAATGGCTTATCGCCGCAAACCAGCACTCCAACAACCTCACATCATTCAAACGAGATATTGAAGATGGCTCCCTCACCTATACTGGATGCTCTTTAGCCATCGATGCACCTGTGTGTGTAACGCAATAGTATTAAGATACTAAGCACTAAGCACTAAGCACTAAGCACTAAGCACTATCACGAAATCAAAAAAGGAGAGCCTCAGCTCTCCTTCTTTTTATAACTCAATAATTTGGACTAACCAATCACAACCCTAAAGCGTATTTAAGTACCTGTGATTTAATCGGCCCTGAGTTTTCTGCTAGCTTTAGTGCAGCATTACGCACAAACTTAAGTGGGCCAATGTCATTGCTAAACGTTTTGTAGAAAAAGTCCATGCCACTTTGCATCATTAGATTGTCACCTCTTCTGATCACTTCATAGCGTCTCGCCACAGATTGATTCAATTCACCTTTCCCTTGGGTGATATCCAATAGTGCTGCCACATCTTTAAAACCCAAGTTAACACCCTGCCCTGCTAGAGGGTTAATCGTATGTGCAGAGTCCCCGACTAAAATACAGTTATTCTTTGAGTATGATTGAGCATGACGTCGTGTCAGAGGAAAAGAACCCGAGTTCAAAACTTTGATATCACCTAACTCTTTAGGAAAGTGAGTAAGTACTTCATTACGTAGTTTTTCAGGGGGCATTGCTGACAGTTGCTTAATACGCAGTGGAGAATCATACCAAACTAACGAGCCCTGCCCGACTTCTTGATCGTCAGAGATTAGAGAACACAAAGGCAAAAATGAACGAGGACCACTTGGTAAAAATTGCTGCCAAGTAATATCTTGCTGAGGCTGTTCTGTTTCTACGTTGATAAGCATGCAGTGCTGTCGGTAATCCCAAGCCGTAATACCAATCCCTGCTTGCTGACGGACGGCTGAATTTGCGCCATCAGCGCCAACCACCCACTTCGCTGACAACTGAGTACCCGACTGAAGCTTGACTATATTGGTTTCACCAAACTCAATCTCATCGAGCTTTTCTGGACATAACAGTTCGAGATTGTTGTAGGCATCAAACTGAGCCCATAAACCCAATTGGATTAATCGATTCTCAACGATGTAACCTAAACGAGGTAAATCAAGAGATGCAGCATCAAACCGAGTACGACACTCTGGGTGTTCCCAAGTTTCCAATCGCTTGTAAGAACAGACGCGCATCGCTGCAATACTTTGCCATGCACCAAGATCTTCAAGCAAATCGACCGATGCTTGAGAAATCGCTGACACACGAATGTCCATCGCTTGCGACTCATCAAAAGCTTGTGGGGCAAAACCTTCGATCACCGCAACACTCAGACCTTGCTTTGCAAAACCGATTGCTGTTGCTGCACCAACCATGCCACCACCGACTACTACAATATCGTAACTGTTCATATTTTGTACTTATCAGTTTGATTCTTTGACTGTTTTTGATTGTACTTTTTCATAACTAACTTGTAACCAAAAACCTTATTCGAAAAAAGGGTTATCCCTTATGGCATATGGCATATGGCGTTAACGATAATAAAAACCACTACATAAGAGATTTGTTCAGACTACTAGTCAGTCGGTTTTGAAACCAGTACAATACGCCGCTTGCCGCTAGAGCCTGTCATAAAATTGAATACCGAATTATGACGAACGGAGCTAGCGGATGAATAATGGGCGATTTGCTCCCTTAAATTAAACTAACGATCGAGCGAACATATAATGAGTAAGAAACTGCTAATTAAAACTTGGGGCTGTCAGATGAATGAATATGATTCATCAAAAATGGCCGACCTGCTTAACGCTGCAAATGGCTATGAGCTAACTGAAGTACCTGAGGAAGCAGACGTACTACTATTGAATACTTGTTCTATCCGCGAAAAAGCGCAAGAAAAAGTATTCCACCAGCTTGGTCGTTGGAAAACGCTTAAAGATAAAAAAGAAGGTGTGGTGATCGGTGTGGGTGGCTGTGTAGCGACTCAAGAAGGTGATCACATTCGTCAACGTGCACCTTACGTAGACGTTATCTTTGGCCCACAAACATTACACCGTTTACCAGAGATGATTAAGTCATCACTGTCTAACGAAAAGCCAGTAATGGACATCTCTTTCCCAGAGATCGAAAAGTTCGATAACCTGCCAGAGCCAAAAGCAGACGGCGCAACAGCCTACGTTTCCATCATGGAAGGTTGTTCTAAGTACTGTACTTACTGCGTTGTTCCATATACTCGTGGTGAAGAAGTTAGTCGTCCAATGGATGATGTGCTATTCGAAGTTGCACAACTTGCAGAGCAAGGCGTACGTGAAGTAAACCTGCTAGGCCAAAACGTAAACGCATACCGCGGCCCTACTCACGAAGGTGACATCTGCACATTTGCAGAGCTCCTTCGCCTAGTTGCGTCTATCGACGGTATCGACCGTATTCGTTTCACAACAAGCCACCCACTTGAGTTTGGTGACGACATCATTGAAGTTTACAAAGATACCCCTGAACTAGTGAGCTTCCTTCACCTACCAGTACAAAGTGGTAGTGACCGTATTCTTACGATGATGAAGCGTCCACATACGGCTATCGAGTATAAATCTATTATCCGTAAACTGCGTAAAGCTCGTCCTGACATTCAAATCAGCTCTGACTTTATTGTTGGTTTCCCTGGTGAGTCTAAGCAAGACTTCCAAGATACAATGAAGCTAATTAAAGAAGTTGATTTCGATATGAGCTTCAGCTTTGTTTTCTCTCCACGTCCAGGTACGCCAGCGGCAGATTACCCATGTGATGTACCTGCACAAGAGAAAAAAGATCGTCTGTACGAACTGCAACAAACAGTAAACACACAAGCTATGCGTTTCTCTCGTCTAATGCTAGGCACAGAGCAGCGTATTCTTGTTGAAGGCCCTTCAAGAAAGAACCTAATGGAGCTTCGTGGCCGTACTGAAAACAGCCGTGTTGTTAACTTCGAAGGTTCAGCTGACCTAATCGGTCAGTTTGTAGATGTGAAGATCACTGAGGTTTACACTAACTCACTACGTGGTGAGCTAGTTCGCACAGAAAAAGACATGGGTCTACGCGTTGTAATGACTCCAGCAGAAATGATGGAAAAAACAAAACGTGAAGACGAGCTAGGTGTAGCGACATTTACGCCATAGGC
The DNA here is from genome assembly GCF_041466065.1 of Vibrio sp. 10N.239.312.C11. Lineage (NCBI taxonomy): Bacteria > Pseudomonadati > Pseudomonadota > Gammaproteobacteria > Vibrionales > Vibrionaceae > Vibrio > Vibrio sp. 10N.239.312.C11. Next base: position 93,899 of record NZ_JBFSRZ010000003.1, on the reverse strand, counting down.
AATACAACTGTTTGAGCACAAAGCGCAAACACAAAGCTTGAAATTACCTAACTAAGTGACCATCTTAGAAATAGGGATATCACCATCAAAAGCCCGGTCTAAATCGGGCTTTTTGCTCTTTTTTATATTTAAGAGTGAGTGGCACAAAATGAGAGGCTAATTTGAGCAATAAAATCGTTACCTTAGAGATAAATCTAGAGCCAGCAGACAACAAGCGCTTGGCAAGTTTATGCGGACCATTTGACGACAACATCAAGCATCTTGAGCGTCGTCTGGGCGTTGAGATTAATTACCGTAGCAACTTTTTCACGATTGTCGGTAAGCCTCACACTACAGCCGCCGCTTTAGACATCATCAAACACCTCTATGTTGAAACGGCTCCAGTTAAAGGCAACATAATCGATATCGAACCAGAGCAAGTGCATCTGGCGGTCACTGAGTCTGGTATTTTGGAGCAACACGTCGAGTCTGAAATCGACTACGGCAAAGAAGTGACCATTAAGACTAAAAAAGGCGTCATCAAACCTCGCACGCCAAACCAAGCACAATACCTAATGAACATGGTCACTCATGACATCACTTTTGGTATTGGACCAGCAGGTACAGGTAAAACCTACTTGGCAGTCGCAGCAGCGGTAGATGCTCTTGAACGCCAAGAGGTTCGCCGAATCCTACTGACTCGTCCTGCTGTTGAAGCCGGTGAGAAGCTTGGTTTCCTACCGGGTGATTTAAGCCAGAAAGTAGACCCATATTTGCGTCCACTTTACGATGCGCTGTTTGAGATGCTTGGCTTTGAGCGAGTTGAGAAGCTGATTGAACGTAACGTAATTGAAGTTGCGCCACTGGCTTACATGCGTGGTCGTACATTGAATGATGCGTTTATCATTCTTGATGAGAGCCAAAACACCACGGTAGAACAGATGAAGATGTTCTTAACCCGTATCGGTTTTAACTCACGCGCTGTGATCACTGGTGATATTACGCAAATCGATTTACCTCGTGGTGCAAAATCAGGCTTACGCCATGCGACTGAAGTGCTCAATGAAGTCGACGACATTAGCTTCAACTTCTTTATGTCTGAAGACGTCGTTCGTCACCCTGTGGTAGCCCGTATCGTCAACGCGTACGAGAAGTGGGAAGCAAAAGACCAGAAAGAGCGCAAAGAGTTTGAAAAGCGTAAACGTGAAGAGCGCGAAGCCAAACTTCTTGAGGCTCAGCAGGCAGTTACGACACAATTAGCAACACAAAATAGTTCTGTAATTGCAGAACAAGGTGATAAATAGATGTCTATTGAACTAGACCTACAATTAGCGGTCGAAAATGAGCAAGGTCTTCCAACTGAGCTAGATATTCAGCTTTGGTTGGACAAGACCATTCCTCAGTTTCAAGAGAATGCTGAGTTGACGGTTCGTATCGTTGATACGCAAGAAAGCCACCAGCTCAATCATGAATATCGTGGCAAAGACAAGCCAACTAACGTGTTGTCTTTTCCATTCGAGGCTCCTCCAGGGATCGAGTTAGATCTACTGGGCGACCTCATTATCTGCCGCCAAGTTGTCGAAAAAGAAGCAGAAGAACAAAGTAAGCCTCTGCTAGCACACTGGGCTCATATGGTTGTACATGGCAGTCTGCATCTGCTAGGTTATGATCATATCGAAGATGATGAAGCTGAAGAGATGGAGTCACTCGAGACAGAAATCATGCAATCTATGGGGTTTGAAGACCCTTACATTCTAGAAAAGTAAATTGATTCTAGTAAAGTAGATTGCAGAGAAACAATAACTCATCGAACCTGTGATTTTCGCAGAAATCTGAGTTGTAACGTGTGCTATCACACTTCTGATAGCGTTATTTTTTGAGAAATCATGAACGAAGGTAACCCCCCCACTTCTGAGGGAAGTAAAAAATCTGAAGGTCCGAGTAGAAAGTCCTTCTTTGAACGCCTAGGCCAACTATTTCAAGGTGAAGTAAAAGATCGCCAAGAGCTCGTAGATGTAATCCGCGACTCAGAAATTAATGACCTAATTGACCACGACACACGCGACATGCTCGAGGGTGTTATGGAAATTTCAGAGATGCGAGTACGCGATATCATGCTGCCTCGCTCTCAAATGGTTACAGTTGAACGCACCGATGATCTAGATACATTGATTGCGCTCATTACTGATGCTCAACACTCTCGCTACCCAGTGATCAGTGAAGATAAAGACCATGTTGAAGGCATTCTATTAGCGAAGGACCTACTTAAGTATTTGGGTTCAGAAAGTGCCCCATTTGATATCGAACAAGTGATTCGCCCTGTCGTGGTTGTTCCTGAAAGTAAGCGAGTTGATCGCCTGCTTAAGGAGTTCCAAGAAGAGCGTTACCACATGTCTATCGTTGTCGATGAGTTTGGCGGAGTTTCTGGCCTGGTAACCATTGAAGATATCCTCGAAGAAATCGTTGGTGAAATTGAAGACGAGTTCGACGATGAAGAAGAGCTAGATATTCGTAAGCTGAGTAAGCATACCTTCTCTGTAAAAGCTTTAACCACTATTGAAGAGTTCAACGATACGTTTAACACTGCCTTTAGTGACGATGAAGTGGATACGGTAGGCGGCATGGTTATGACAGCACTCGGTCACCTGCCGGTTCGTGGCGAAATTGTAGAAATCGAAAACTACCATTTCAAAATAACATCAGCAGATAACCGTCGTGTGATTCAGCTACAGGTAACCATTCCTGACGAACAGCCTCTTCCGACTATCGAAGAATAACAACTTCTCTCTAAAGAGATGACAGAAATTAGATGACTAAGACATTTATTCATCGCCTATTACGGCCGCTTGCGGCCGTTTTTGTTGGCGCTATAACCACCCTTTCATTCGCTCCATACTCTATATGGCCTCTTGCTATTCTCAGCCCAGCTTTGTTGCTGTTACTGATCCACAACCGCTCTCCTAAGAGTGCGCTTTGGATTGGCTACGCATGGGGTTTAGGTCAATTCACGACAGGTATCAGCTGGGTATACGTCAGCATTGATGGTTTTGGCGGCATGCCACTGGCTGCCAACCTATTTTTGATGGCATTGCTTGTTGGCTACCTAGCCGTTTATTCGGGTCTATTTACCTGGAGCTTGAACAAGTTCTTCCCTGCTAATAACCTAAGCCGCTTTTTCCTTGCAGCTCCTGCATTGTGGTTAATCAGTGATTGGCTACGTGGCTGGGTAATGACGGGCTTCCCTTGGCTTTGGTTAGGCTACAGCCAAATCGATTCGCCACTAGGTTCATTTGCACCGATTGGCGGCGTCGAGTTAGTAACTCTAGCGATCATTGTTTCAGCCTCTGCATTCGCTTATGCGATTGTTAACAGGGCCTGGAGTATCGCTATCATTCCTGCCGTCGTATTTAGCACCGGTTTTGGTATTCGCAACATCGATTGGGTCACGCCGAACCCGGAAAAAACTACGTCAGTCGTCTTAATACAAGGCAACGTCGATCAAGACAGCAAATGGCTGCCGAGTCATCGCTGGCCAACCATGATGAAGTACACCGACCTAAGCAGAGAAAACTGGGATGCCGATATCATCATCTGGCCTGAAGCGGCTATTCCAGCATTCGAAGTTGAGATTCCATCTTTCCTACGCAACATAGACAGTGCAGCCAAGATGAACAACAGCTCGATCATCACTGGCGTGCTGAATCAATCTGAAGATAAGAAGTACTACAACAGTGTTCTTTCACTTGGTGTGAATCCATATGGTGAGTACAGCTACGATCCAGACGAGCGCTATCATAAACACCATTTGTTACCGTTTGGTGAGTTTGTTCCGTTTGAAGATATCTTGCGCCCATTAGCACCGTTCTTTAACTTGCCAATGTCATCATTTAGCCGTGGCGACTTTGTTCAACCAAACATCGTAGCAAATGGTCGTCATCTAGCGCCTGCGTTGTGTTATGAGATCATATTTAATGATCAAGTTAGACAAAACGTAACAGATGAAACTGACTTTATTCTAACGATCTCTAACGATGCGTGGTTTGGTCGTTCGATTGGGCCATTGCAACATATGGAAATTGCACAGATGCGTGCTCTAGAGCTTGGTAAGCCGCTTATTCGCTCTACCAACAATGGTGTGACGGCTGTTACCGATTATAAAGGCAACATCATCAAACAAGTGCCTCAGTTTGAAACGGCCGTATTAAAAGCTGAACTCATTTCAACGGATGGTCAAACGCCTTATCACACAGTTGGTACTTGGCCACTGTACATCTGGGCGTTGCTCAGTTTGGTGATGGGTTGGGTAATTAGAAAGCCAAAGAGCTAGATTCGAAGAAAAATGATTAGAGGGTTGACTGATTGAGTCAACCCTTTTTTATTGCCGCAGTTTGAAGTTAATTACATGTTTACGGTTTAAGGGCTTTACGACTAAACCCTTTAGAACCACATTTAATGCATGGAATGATATTGGTTGGGTGGTTATATTCGGTTTGATGACCACACTCGTCACATACCAAAGTACCTAACCCAATGACTTCACCCGCTTGATATAGGCCCTGATGCTCTAAATCTTGGAACAGTTCAACCCATTCCACCTTAGTTCGATCAGTGATGTCCAACAGCCCTTGCCAAATAGAGTCTGCAATCATCAAATAAAACGGACCACTTTTGCTCTCTTCATAGCTTTCGGAAAACTCTTTTAAATCCGATTTTACGTAAGCGGAAATCAACGACAGCTCGTCTTTGGTCATGTCATTGGCTGCTTTCGCAAACTTACCTGACGTTTCGATTTTGTTGTTGAGCTCTTCAGGACTATGCTTCAGCGTTTCGATGACCTCTTCAACCACTTCTTCATAGAGTGCTTTTTTCTTCGGCATAACAACCTCCTTAAGATAACCAACTTTTACGCGGGCAAACGGGTGCGTCACAATGCACTCCCGCTCACAAACAAATGCAATTCATACTCTTAAGTATAGTTGCCCTGCGAAATTCAGTGAAAATTACGCCATCTACTAGGCAGCAACTGCAAGTATGAAGGGTATAACTATTGTTGTACTAGGCTCCTTTAGGTATTCTATGACGATCTGTAAGATTCTGTTCTAACCGAACTCACAAATTCCAAGATAACCGGATACCATCGATGCAAGAACAATATAACCCGCAAGAGATTGAACAAAAGGTTCAACAACACTGGGATGACAGCGAGACTTTCGTTGTAAGTGAAGACCCAAACAAAGAAAAATTCTACTGTCTTTCTATGTTCCCTTACCCAAGTGGCCGACTGCACATGGGTCACGTGCGTAACTACACCATCGGTGATGTGGTATCTCGTTTCCAACGTCTACAAGGCAAAAACGTAATGCAGCCAATCGGTTGGGATGCATTCGGCCTACCAGCAGAAAACGCAGCTGTAAAAAACAACACAGCGCCTGCTCCGTGGACTTACGAAAACATCGAATACATGAAAAACCAGCTTAAGCTTTTAGGCTTTGGTTACGACTGGAAACGTGAATTCGCAACGTGTACTCCTGAGTACTACCGTTGGGAACAAGAGTTCTTCACGAAGCTTTACGAACAAGGCCTAGTTTACAAGAAGACATCTTCTGTTAACTGGTGTCCAAACGACCAAACGGTTCTTGCAAACGAGCAAGTAGAAGACGGTTGCTGCTGGCGTTGTGATACTCCGGTAGAACAAAAGAAAATCCCACAGTGGTTCATTAAAATCACTGAGTACGCTCAAGAGCTACTAGACGATCTAGACAACCTTGAAGGTTGGCCTGAAATGGTTAAGACCATGCAGCGCAACTGGATCGGCCGCTCTGAAGGTGTTGAACTATCTTTCGCTGTTAACGGTGAAGAAGCGCCATTAGAAGTGTACACAACACGTCCTGATACACTAATGGGTGTTTCTTACGTTGGTATCGCCGCAGGTCACCCTCTTGCAGAGAAAGCATCACAGAACAACCCTGAGCTTGCAGCATTCGTTGAAGAATGTCGTAACACCAAAGTGGCTGAAGCTGAACTCGCAACGATGGAAAAGAAAGGCATGGATACTGGCCTAACAGCTATCCACCCTCTTAACGGTCGTGTTGTTCCTGTTTACGTAGCTAACTTCGTTCTTATGGATTACGGCACAGGTGCTGTAATGGCGGTTCCTGCTCACGATCAACGTGACTACGAATTCGCAACTAAGTACGGCATCGATATCATCCCAGTAATCAAACCTGAAGACGGTTCTGAGCTAGATGTGTCTGAAGCGGCTTACACTGAGAAAGGCGTACTGTTCGATTCTGGTGAATTCGATGGTCTTGCGTTCCAAGAAGCATTCGAGGCAATCGCTGCGAAACTGGAAACTGAAGGCAAAGGTAAGAAGACTGTAAACTTCCGTCTGCGTGACTGGGGTGTATCTCGTCAGCGTTACTGGGGTGCTCCAATCCCAATGGTAACCACTGAAGACGGTGAAGTTCACCCAGTACCAGCGGACCAGCTGCCAGTCATTCTTCCAGAAGACGTGGTAATGGATGGCGTTACTAGCCCAATCAAAGCTGACAAATCTTGGGCTGAAACAACATTCAATGGCGAACCTGCTCTTCGTGAGACTGATACGTTCGATACGTTCATGGAGTCTTCATGGTACTACGCACGTTACTGTTCACCACAAGCTGACGATATTCTAGATCCAGAGAAAGCAAACTACTGGTTGCCAGTTGACCAATACGTTGGTGGTATCGAGCACGCATGTATGCACCTGCTTTACTCTCGCTTCTTCCACAAGCTTCTTCGTGATGCGGGTTACGTGACATCTGATGAACCGTTCAAGCAACTTCTATGTCAAGGCATGGTTCTAGCTGACGCGTTCTACCACACGAACGAGAAAGGCACGAAGGAATGGATTGCTCCAACTGACGTGACTATCGACCGTGACGCGAAAGGTCGTATTGAAAAAGCAGTCGACAACCAAGGCCGCGACGTTGAACACTCAGGCATGATCAAAATGTCTAAGTCGAAAAACAACGGTATCGACCCACAAGAGATGGTAGACAAGTACGGTGCTGACACTGTACGTCTATTCATGATGTTTGCTTCTCCTGCAGACATGACACTTGAATGGCAAGAATCTGGCGTTGAAGGCGCAAACCGCTTCCTTAAGCGTGTTTGGAAACTGGTTCACGCTCACTCTTCTAAAGGTGCAGCTGAATCTGTTGATGCTTCTGCTTTGTCTGGTGACCAAAAAGCACTTCGTCGTGATATCCACAAGACTATCGCGAAAGTAACGGACGATATCGGCCGCCGCCAAACGTTCAACACAGCAATCGCTGCGATCATGGAATTGATGAACAAGCTAGCGAAAGCGCCTCAAGAGTCTGTACAAGATCGTGCAATTCTTGATGAAGCACTAAAAGCAGTTGTACGTATGCTTTACCCTATGACGCCACACATCTCTTACGAAATGTGGATTGCATTGGGTGAATCAAACGTAGACTCAGCAACATGGCCAACTTTCGATGAGAAAGCGCTAGTTGAAGACGAGAAGACTATCGTTGTAATGATCAACGGTAAGCTACGAGCAAAACTAACGGTTGCTGCTGACGCGACAGAAGAGCAAGTTCGTGAGCTTGGTCTAAATGATGAGAACGCTAAGAAGTTCCTAGATGGGTTAACTATCCGTAAAGTTATCTTCGTACCTGGTAAGCTTCTAAACATCGTTGCGAACTAATTTCGCTAACATTGTGCAATTGCTAAAGAATTAAAGAACTTAATTCATCAAAAGCAGTCTGTAGACAGGGTAGCTAATAACCCTGTCTACTTATTTAAGCGCTTTAGACTTGAGCCTAACAACTCTAACTAACTAAAGCTTTTTAATAAGTATTCTACCTTCATGAGAGCCATCAAATAATGCGCCTGAATTCACTATCTTCATTGAAAGTTACTATTGTTGTTCTAACCGTTAGCCTACTGAGCGCCTGTGGTTTTCACCTGCGCGGTGATTACTCTGTGCCAGAAGAACTCAACAAAATCTCTGTGACCAGTTACGACCAATACAGTACGTTTACACGTATGATGAAAAGCCAGCTGCGTATGAATGATGTAGAAATCGTGCCACCTGCTGAGAACACACCTAACCTGCACATCATTAGCGAAGGCGTCGGTGAGCGAACGCTGTCTCTTTATCAAGGTTCTCAAAAAACAGGTCCTCGAGCAGCTGAAAAAGAGCTAACGTTCAAAGCAAGATACCGCGTAACTATCCCGGATTTAGGCTCAAAGACATTCTCAACCAGCGTAACCCGCAGTTATCTAGATAACCCGTTAACTGCACTTGCGAAATCGGTTGAGCGTGACATGATAGAAGACGAAATGCGCAAACTTGCTACGAGCCAAATCCTTCGTCAAATGGCTCGATTAAAAGCTAACATTGCAGCTGATAGTATGAACCTAGAAAAGCTTGAACAGGTTCAAGTAAAAGAGCTTGAGAAACAATACAACATCAAAAACATTGAAATTGAAGACGTAGAGATCACTCCGACTTCAGAAGAAGAGTCAACGTTAAGTGAATCAGCTGAGCAATAGGTTTATTTAATGCGTATTTTTGCTGATCGTTTATCTGAGCAACTTGCTAAGCAGTTAAGCAACGTTTACCTAATTTTTGGTAACGAACCTTTACTACTGCAGGAAAGCCGAGAAGCGATTCAAAAGACAGCCAAAGAGCAAGGTTTCGAAGAACGCCACCGCTTTGCTATTGATAGCAGTCTCGACTGGAATCAAGTTTACGACTGCACTCAAGCATTGAGCCTATTCTCTAGTCGTCAGCTCATCGAACTTGAATTGCCAGAGTCCGGGGTCAATGCCGCAATAGCAAAAGAGCTGCTCGCAATTTCAGAGCATATTCATAGCGACATCTTGTTGATCTTGGTGGGTACCAAGCTCACTAAAGCTCAAGAAAGCGCTAAGTGGTTTAAAGCACTCTCGAATCAAGGCCACTGGATCAGCTGCCTAACTCCTGATGTCAGCCGCTTACCTCAGTTTGTCCAAACACGCTGTCGTCAGATCGGCTTATCTCCGGATCCTGAAGCGATACAAATGTTGGCGCAATGGCATGAGGGTAATCTATTTGCGCTCACCCAAAGCCTAGAAAAACTGGCTCTCCAATACCCAGATGGAAAGCTCACATTAGTACGTTTAGAAGAATCGCTGAGTCGACACAACCACTTTACGCCATTCCACTGGAGTGATGCGTTATTAGCAGGCAAAGGCAATCGTGCACAGCGAATCCTGCGTCAGTTAGAAGCCGAAGGTGTCGAACCCGTTATCTTATTGCGCAGCATACAACGTGAGCTTGCTCTGCTATTACAAATGCAGCAACAAATGAAGCAAATGCCAATCGCGCAGGTATTTGAAAAGCACCGTATCTGGCAATCCAAAAAACCTCTTTATAACTCTGCGCTAACAAGAGTTTCGATATCTCAATTACACTCCCTGTTTGCGCTACTCACTCAAGTAGAATTGATGACAAAAACGCAATATGAACAGTCGCCTTGGCCACTAATTCATCAGTTAAGCGTAGAGTTTTGTATCCCTTCAGCTTCAATCCCATTTCACGCATAAAAGCGTGGTATATTCTAGGGTCAACAGACCCTAAAAAGCTAAACTCAGATTAAAGGAACACCCCGTGTTACGTGAAGAACTAAAAGATTTTCTTGCAGACAAAGCCGACGATATGAAAGCAGAATCGATTGTGACTATCGATGTAGAAGGCAAATCAAGTGTTACTGACTACATGATTGTTTGTACTGGTACATCTAAGCGCCATGTTGCCTCTATTGCACAACACGTTGCTGATGAAGTGCGCAAGGCTGGCATGAATCCCCTTGGCATGGACGGCCAAAAAGAAGGTGAATGGGTTGTTCTAGACATGGGCACAAGCATGCTTCACGTTATGCAAGAAGAGCATCGTGAACTGTACCAACTAGAAAAACTTTGGGGCTAAGCTTTGAAGATCCAGTTAATCGCAGTTGGTACAAAAATGCCAAAGTGGGTTGAAGAAGGCTTTAAAGAATATAAACGCCGCTTCCCTCATGATATGCCATTAGAACTCATTGAAATCACGGCGGGAAAACGCGGTAAAAATGCCGATATTGCACGTATTCTTCAAAAAGAAGGCGAAGCGATGTTAGCTGCAGTTCCAAAAGGTAACCGCATTGTTACACTCGATATCCCAGGTAAAAAGTGGGATACGCCTCAACTGGCAGAGCAATTGGAAAGTTGGAAGCTGGATGGCCGTGACGTTTCTATCCTTATTGGCGGGCCTGAAGGATTAGCACCAGCATGTAAAGCGGCAGCAGACCAAAGCTGGTCTCTGTCAGCACTTACTCTCCCTCACCCATTAGTACGCGTTATCATGGCTGAAAGCTTATATCGAGCTTGGAGCGTCACTGCTAACCACCCTTATCATCGAGAATAAGCGTTAATGTTACGTACACGTAGCCAAATTCGTGATTACAAAGCAGAAGCACGACTATTTACTAGTCGTGCTTTTGTTGCGTTTGCAGGGATTATAGTGATGATGAGCTTACTGGTTGTGAACCTTTACAACATCCAAGTTAATCAATATCAGGACTATAAAACCCGCTCCAACGACAACCGCATTAAAGTTGTTCCAATCGCACCCAACCGTGGTTTAATTTACGACCGCAACGGTGTACTTCTTGCAGAAAACCGGCCCGTTTTTAATCTGGAGATCACCCCAGAAAAAGTCAAAAACATGGAAGATACGCTTGTTCGTTTACAAGCGTTAATTGACATACCACCGGAGCGTATCGAACGTTTTAATCGTGATCGTCGTAATTCACGTCGCTTCAAATCAGTACCTATTCTAAATCAGCTCACCGAAGAACAAGTGGCGGTCTTTTCTGTAAATCAACATAAGTTCCCAGGCGTTGAAGTGACAGGGACGCTAAAACGTTTCTACCCTTATGGTGATGTTCTCACCCACGTAATTGGCTATGTCTCGCGAATCAACGATCGCGACATGCAGCGCTTGGTTCGTGAAGAGAAAGACGCCAATTACCAAGCCACCCGCGATATCGGTAAACTCGGCATTGAGCGCTATTACGAAGACATGCTACACGGCACCGCTGGCTATCAAGAAGTCGAAGTAAACAGCCGTGGACGAGTGATCCGCACTCTTAAATTTGTGCCTTCGGCTCCGGGCAAAGATATCGTGCTCAACTTGGATATCGAACTTCAGCTATACGTGCATAAACTGCTTGATGGACGTCGTGGTTCAGCCGTGGTTCTCGACCCAAAAGACAATGGCGTATTAGCCATGGTTTCCAGCCCAAGCTACGACCCAAATGCCTTTGTGCATGGTATTTCCTCGAAAGGTTATAATGCCCTGCTTCAAGACAAAGACCGACCTTTAGTTAACCGCGCAACGCTAGGAATTTATCCGCCAGCATCGACGATCAAACCCTTCATTGCCGTCGCAGCTCTGCAAGAAGGCGTAATTACTCCGAACACGACGCGTAATGACCCGGGCTATTGGAAGATTCCAAACTCGAAAACGAAGCCGTTCCGCGACTGGTTACGTTGGGGACACGGTGTCGTTGACATAGAGAAAGCCATTGAAGAATCGGTTGATACCTTCTTCTACCAAATTTCATTTGATTTAGGCATCGATCGCTTATCTAAATGGATGATGTTATTCGGTTTTGGTAATTACACTGGCATCGACATTTACGAAGAAAGCAAAGCGAATATGCCCACTCGCGAATGGAAAATGGCCAGACACCGTGTACCTTGGTATCAAGGTGACACCATCCCTGTCGGTATTGGCCAGGGCTACTGGACAGCAACACCAATGCAGATTGCAAAAGCGACTTCAGTATTGGTCAATGAAGGAGAGGTAACCGCTCCCCATTTACTACGCGCGACAATTGAGAACGGTCAACCGTTCGATGAACAAACGATATCTGAAATCGAAACGTACCCTCCGGTAACTGGTGTTAAGCAGAGATACTGGGATATCGCGCAAGAAGGCATGAGATTGGTAAACCACGGAAAGAAAGGCACAGCAAGACGCTCATTCCAAAAAATGTCTTATCAAACTGCTGGTAAATCAGGTACTGCACAAGTATTCGGTCTAAAAGAAGATGAAGAATACAACGCAGATGAAATCGCAGAACATTTACGCGATCATGCCCTCTTCACCGGTTATGCGCCTTTTGAAGATCCTGAAGCGGTCGTAACTATCGTTTTGGAGAATGCCGGTGGTGGTTCATCAAATGGTGGCCCAGTTGTAAGAAGAATTTTAGACCATATTATTCTTGCAGAAGATTATGAAAGTGAGCCAATAAAATAATGAAACTTGATCCTTCAACTGGACGAAATAGAGCCCTATTTGAACGGCTGCATATCGCCCTGCCGCTATTGCTTGGCATTCTGGTTTTAATGGGCTTTGCCCTATTGATTATGTACAGCGCAAGCGGACAGAGCCTTGCGATGATGGATCGCCAAGCGATGCGTATGGTGCTGTCTTTAGGTGTGATGATCTTTTTAGCGCAAATCTCGCCTCGTACTTATGAGACCTTGGCTCCACTACTGTTTGCGGGCGGCGTTATTCTACTACTCGGAGTGTTGTTCTTTGGCGAGGCCTCTAAAGGTGCACAGCGCTGGTTAAACTTCGGCTTTATTCGATTCCAACCCTCTGAACTATTGAAGCTTGCAGTACCTTTGATGCTGGCTCGATTTATTGGTAAGCGCTCGCTGCCACCCACTTTCCAAACTTTAGCTATCTCATTAGTGATGGTGTTTGTACCTACAATCCTTATCGCTAAACAGCCCGATTTAGGCACATCGATACTCATCGCAGCATCCGGTATCTTCGTGATATTCCTGGCAGGTATTAGTTGGAAGATCATTGCCAGTGCCGCGATTGCACTGGGTGGGTTTATTCCAATCTTATGGTTCTTCTTGATGCGTGAATATCAAAAAGTTCGTGTAAGAACCCTTTTTGACCCTGAATCAGATCCATTAGGCGCGGGCTATCACATCATCCAAAGTAAGATTGCAATTGGCTCAGGTGGTATATCAGGAAAAGGTTGGCTGCAAGGCACCCAATCTCAACTAGAGTTCATTCCAGAGCGCCATACCGACTTTATTTTTGCGGTCATCGCCGAAGAGTGGGGCATGATTGGTATTTTGTTTTTGCTCGCTATCTACCTGTTCATTATTGGCCGTGGCTTAGTGCTTGCAAGCCAAGCTCAAACAGCATTTGGTCGAATGATGGGCGGCAGTATCGTACTGAGTTTCTTCGTCTATATTTTCGTAAACATTGGTATGGTAAGCGGTATTCTACCTGTGGTGGGTGTCCCTCTACCTCTGGTCAGCTATGGCGGTACCTCTATGGTTACCCTTATGGCCGGTTTCGGTATTTTAATGTCAATCCATACACACAGAAAAGCATTCTCAAAGGCGACCTAATTGATGTCTGTTAAAGTAACTCCTATAAAAACATCTTTGGTTAATGAGCTGCCAATAAAAAAACTAGTCTCTATCTTAGGGCTAGCCGTTGTTATAAACGGTTGTTCTTCGACAGAACCAACAGGCCGCTACGATATAGATTCAGATATTGCACCAGACGCACCGATCTCAGTAGAGCATCTCGAGGATGCTCACCCTCAGTATGAACCTTATAGTTTAGGTGGTAACACGGATTACACTTTGCGTGGCGAAGACTACAAGATCGTAAAGAAGACAGAAGGGTTTACTGAGAAAGGCAAAGCCTCTTGGTACGGTAAGAAATTTCATGGTCATTTAACGTCGAATGGCGAGATCTACGACATGTATTCGATGTCTGCGGCACACAAAACATTGCCGATTCCGAGCTATGTAAAAGTGACAAATACCGATAATAACAAAACGACGATTGTGCGCATCAATGACCGAGGTCCATTTCATGAAGGGCGAATCATTGACCTTAGTTATGCCGCGGCATACAAACTCGATGTATTGAGAACAGGCACTGCAAATGTTGAGATAGAAGTCATCACTGTGGCTATGCCAACCGACGCAAATAAAAAGGCGGCTTTACCTCAATTTATTATTCAAGTAGCCACTTCTCCACATGAAGATAGAACCGAGAAGTTAGCCAAAGATCTAGGCGAAAAGTTAGCTGTAGCAACGTTCTTGCAGCCAAATGATGATAACTACCGCCTGATGCTTGGCCCATTTCATGACTATGCTCTGACTCAAGAAAAATTAGAACAAGTTAAGCTAATGGGTTACCCGTCAGCTTATATAAAAAAACACACGCTAACTCGCTAATTTATCTAACAGTTACTTCTGGTAATCAGCGCTCTGGTGTGACAGAGTGATTCTGTTAATATATGAATAGTTCACCTAATAATTGCATTCAAAATGATTAAATCTAATAAACTTGTTAAATCGATCTTTGCTACTTCAGTTGCACTTTCTGCAACGATAGCAACATCGTCATTCGCCGCTCCTATTATTGTTCCTGACGCTCCTCAAATCGCTGCTAAGGGATTTGTTCTGATGGATTACCATTCAGGCAAAGTACTCGCAGAGAAAGAGATGAACACTCAACTTTCTCCAGCAAGTTTAACCAAGATGATGACGAGCTACGTAGTCGGCCAAGAGCTAGAGCGTGGCAACATCAACCTAAACGACGATGTTGTTATCAGTGAAAATGCTTGGGCTAAAAACTTCCCTGATTCATCTAAGATGTTCATTGAAGTTGGTACAACCGTTAAAGTTGAAGAGCTGAACCGCGGTATCATTATTCAATCAGGTAACGATGCTTGTGTTGCGATGGCTGAACATATTGCCGGCTCTGAAGATGCATTTGTTGACTTAATGAACGCATGGGCGAGCTCTATCGGAATGAAAGACACGCACTTTGCTAACGTGCACGGTCTAGACAACCCTAACCTTTACTCAACGCCTTACGATATGGCGCTACTAGGTCAGGCGCTGATTCGCGACGTTCCTGATGAGTACCGTATCTACTCACAAAAGAAATTCACTTACAACGGCATCACCCAGTACAACCGCAACGGTCTGTTATGGGATAAGAGCATGAACGTTGATGGCATTAAAACGGGCCACACAAGCAATGCAGGTTACAGCCTAGTAAGCTCAGCAACCGAAGGTAAAATGCGCCTAGTTGCTGTTGTTATGGGCACCAAGAATGCTAACGCTCGTAAAACAGAAAGCAAAAAACTGCTTAGCTACGGTTTCCGCTTCTTCGAAACAGTGGCACCACACACCGCTGGAGAAACCTTCGTAGAAGAGAAGATCTGGATGGGTAGCAAGGACACGGTTGCACTAGGTGTCGACGAAGATACGTTCGTTACTCTGCCTCGTGGCCAAGCTAAGAACCTGAAGGCAAGCTTCGTTCTTGAGAAAGAGCTAGAAGCACCAATCAGCAAAGGCGACGTTGTGGGCAAACTATTCTACCAAGTCGACGGTGAAGACGTTGCTGAATACCCACTACTTGCACTTGAAGATGTAGACCAAGGCAGCCTATTTAGCCGCCTGTGGGATTACCTAGTACTGCTGTTTAAAGGTTTGTTCTAAACCAGTCAACAGTTTGTTCTACGTAAAATCTAAGCTTGCTGTATAGCTAACCTAATGAGTAGGTTCATGATTTGCTCATTAGCGAAACAAAAGCCGCCATGTGCGGCTTTTGTTGATCTTGAGTTCGGTGATATTTACACGTAATATTCCGCCTTATTACTCGTGTCTGTTGACCGAACACGCTTTTTATCGACATTTCGCCAATTTGCGAGAGTCTAGCCTTTTGGAGCTAATCATGAACATCAATTCTGATGCAAAACTAAAAGACCTCTTAGAGTTCCCTTGTTCATTCACTTACAAAGTTATGGGCTACGCTAAGCCAGAACTTACAGAACTAGTGCTAGAAGTGATCCAGCGTCATGCTCCTGGTGACTACAGCCCAACTCTAAAACCGAGTGCGAAAGGTAACTACCACTCTGTTTCTATCAATATTACTGCGACTTCAATTGAGCAAGTAGAAACGCTATATAAAGAACTGGGCGAAATCGAAATCGTTCGTATGGTTCTGTAACTTTCGATTACGCATGAAAAACAGCGGCTTATTGCCGCTGCTTTTGTTTGAAACCCTCGCTCCCCTTCCAAAGCACTCAACTTAATTTTCAATAAATACAAAGAAAGTTGAAAAACCTTGCTGTCCGTCTGTAGTTAGAAACCTGTTTCGCGTTTATAATGCGCTCACTTTATTAATCCTTGAGGAAGTGCCGCTTTGCAAAATAAGCTAATCGTAAAAAAATTAGGTCGTCAGGATTACGAACCTGTATGGAAAGCCATGCATAAGTTCACAGACGAACGCACGGATGAAGACGTAGACCAAATTTGGTTGGTTGAACACAACCCAGTTTTCACTCAAGGACAAGCAGGTAAAGCTGAGCATGTATTAAATGCCGGTGACATCCCTGTGATACAAAGCGATCGCGGTGGCCAAGTGACGTACCACGGCCCAGGCCAATTAGTTGCTTACTTTCTGATAAACATCCGCCGCAAGAAATGTGGAGTGCGTGATTTGGTTACTCATATTGAGAACCTCGTAATCAATACTCTGAAAGCTTACAATATAGATTCAACTGCCCGACCTGACGCTCCTGGTGTTTATGTCGATGGCAAGAAAATCTGTTCACTCGGATTACGAATTCGACGCGGCTGCTCGTTCCACGGGCTAGCACTCAACGTCGATATGGACTTGTCTCCATTCCAACGTATTAACCCATGTGGTTACCAAGGGATGGAAATGGCGCAAGTAAGCCAACTCGGCGGTCCAAGTGAACTAGAAAACGTTGAGCAACAGTTAATACAAGAGCTCGTAGAACTACTCGGCTATGACCAAGTAGACATTCAAGCCACCAGTAACATTACAGCAGAAGCATAAAATCATGAGCAAACCAATCCAAATGGAAAAAGGCGTTAAATATCGTGACGCTGACAAAATGGCATTAATTCCCGTAAAGAATATGCCTGCTGAACAGAAAGAAGTTTTACGTAAGCCTGCATGGATGAAGATTAAACTTCCTTCAGACAGCCATCGTATTCAAGAAATCAAATCTGCAATGCGCAAAAACAACCTGCACTCAGTTTGTGAAGAAGCGTCTTGCCCTAACCTAGCTGAGTGTTTTAACCACGGCACGGCAACGTTTATGATTCTTGGCGCTATCTGTACTCGTCGCTGCCCGTTCTGTGATGTTGCCCATGGTCGACCGAATGCTCCAGAAGCCGAAGAGCCGAAGAAACTGGCTAAGACGATTAAAGACATGAAACTGAAGTACGTTGTAATCACTTCAGTGGACCGCGATGACTTACGTGATGGCGGTGCTCAACACTTTGCTGATTGTAACCGTGAAATTCGCGAGCAAAACCCAAACATTCGTATCGAAACACTGGTTCCGGACTTCCGTGGTCGTATGGACGTTGCGCTTGAACTAATGAAAGACAACCCACCAGATGTTTTCAACCACAACCTAGAGACAGCGCCGCGTCTATACCGTAAAGCGCGTCCAGGTGCGAACTACAAGTGGTCTCTTGATCTGTTAAGAAAATTCAAAGAGCAGCATCCAAACATCCCAACCAAATCAGGTGTGATGATGGGCCTTGGTGAAACGAAAGAAGAGATCGTTCAAGTATTGAAAGATCTTCGTGAACATGGCGTAACAATGCTGACACTAGGCCAGTACCTAGCACCAAGCCGTCACCACTTGCCAGTTGAACGTTACGTGCCGCCTTCTGAGTTTGATGAGCTGAAAGAGATTGCTCTAGAGCTAGGCTTCACTCACGCAGCTTGTGGCCCATTTGTACGTTCTTCTTACCATGCAGACTTGCAAGCACAAGGTATGGAAATTAAGTAATCACGATTTCTTAACGAACAATACAAAGGCGCTGAATTTTATGTTCAGCGCTTTTTTTCTATCTTGTTCGTGCCGCTAAAGCTTTATATTTCGTGCCACTAAGCTTTATATAAAAACAACAAAGCCACTCCTTAGGAGTGGCTTTATGCTTAACATGTCAAGTTCTGAGGGTTTAGGTTCAGAGTGTTTAAGTTTCAGAGACTCCAGATAGGGATCAGCGTTAACCGAAAGATGCCCAGATAACCGTTGCGACTAAAATTGGGCACACAAACTTCACATACATTGGCCAAACCTTACCAAACCAACCCAATTGGAAATCAGGACAACCTTGCTCAAGCTCTTTCACTTTTGAAGCTCGGCTCCATACCCAACCACCAAACACACAGAACATCAGTGCAGCGACTGGTTGAAGGTACTGAGTCGCAATCATCGCTACCATGCCAAACATCGCAGCAAAGTTATAAACAATCACCACACTGAACAATGCGATAGCACCACCAATTACCCAACTTGTTGGCGTTCGTCTGGTCTTGAAACGCTCACTAACAAGAGCGACAGGGGCTTCCAACATTGAAATCGATGAAGTCAGTGCTGCAATCGTTAGCAATAAGAAGAACACAATTGCGAAGACCTGACCCAGCATACCTAAGCTATCAAACATCAAAGGCAGAACCGTAAATACTAGGGTATCAGAGCTCAGTAATGAGCCATCTTCAGCATAGATTTGAACACCTTTTTGCATCGCAACAAACATGGCAGGCATCACGACTAAGCCCGCAATAAAAGCAACCGCGGTATCAACTAAGGTAACGTTCATTGCCATTTTTGGCAGGTTCTCTTTCTTACTTAAGTAAGAGCCATAAACCAACATCGAGCAACCGCCAATAGTGAGCGAAAAAAAGCCCTGCCCCATTGCCGCTAGAATCAGTTTTCTATCCCACACTTTCTCAAAGTCTGGAACGAGGTAATGCTTTAGGCCTTCCATCGCGCCAGATTGCGTCATGATGTAAACAAACAATAAGCCAAATAACACAAATAGCGCAGGCATCAAACGGGTCGACCATTTCTCGATCCCCTGCTTAACACCGCCCTGAACAATCAAGATAGTCAGCACATAGAATGCGACGGTACCAAAAACATTGCGCTCAACACTGAAGCCTTTAAACCAATCAGCAGCGGCCTCTAGACCAATCAGGTCAGCGACAGCACCAATTAGGAAGCAGATCAACCAACCACCGACAATGCTATAAAACGCTAGCACGGCACTTGGAACACTCAACCCAATCCAACCGACAAATTCACCGACTTTCTTGCCTAACGGGTTTGTAGTCAAAGAACGCATGCTATCGACAGGATTTGCTTGGCCATGTCGACCAATAGCCATCTCAACCACCAGCATCGGGAAAGCAACCACGAAAATCATAATTAGGTAAACAAGCAGAAAAGCACCACCGCCGTTACTGGCGACTTGGGTTGGGAAACCCCAAATATTACCTAAGCCAACAGCTGCACCCGCCGCTGCTAAAATAAAACCCAAACGAGAGCTAAAGTGCTCTCTTGAAGAGGAAGATTGTTGGTCCATATTGCCCGCATTAAAAATCAGTGAACTAGTTTAGAAGTACAGTAATCAAAAGCAATGATAGGCACAACTAATAAATGAGCAATCTTCTAGTTTTTACAACAAATACGCTATTTAGAACCATTAAATTAACAAATAACTGGTCTTATCGTTTACCTAAAAGCAGTAAAGCAAGGTTCAGGACTAGAGAAACAATGGATTGAATTGAGATGATTACTCGTCGTATTGTTCAATTTATACGAACAAAAAGAGCACCAAATGGTGCTCTTGTGACTTATAGTTAGATTCAGATTAGATCGTGAAGACTTGATAGTCTTTTAGGTTCGGAATGATTTCATGCAGCTGTTGCTCTTGTTCTGCCATCTCATCTAGAGAATCACAGAACTCATTCGCTTCCTCTTGCACTTGTTGAGAGTGTTCTTTCATGCGCTCTTCAACTTTAAGCTTTAATGCAGCCATGCTGTCAGCCAATTCAGTTAGGTTTAAGCCACCATCTTGTTTCATTTTTTCTGACATCGCATTAAAAGCGCTAGAGATAAATTCTTGGTTAAAGATCTCCTTAGCCTTCTCGAAATCTTCAGACCAACCATTGGCCATCGAATCAAAACTGTCTGCTGGTAACACTAACTCGCCATCTTTGTAGTAACGAGCTTCCAGTTCAGCAAAGTAGGTTTTCATTGACTCTTTTACATTATCAAATGATTCCGGTGAATCTAGGCTAGCAGCAATGTCATCAATAACATCATTCGCTAACGCTAAACCATCGTTAGCCATTTGTTTCGCTCGTGGTAAGTACTCACTCATTTTTTCGCGGTATTTCTCAATCGCCGCTTGTTGGTCGGCATCAAGCTCAACCTTCTCACCATGGATATATAAGTCGTTGTTACCATCAAAAACGGCAGTATCACCATTCACTTGGTGGATTTCGACTTTCTGGTCATCGATTCGCAATTCATTTTTCAAATCAACTCGACACTGAGCAGCAAAAGTTGGCAGGCTCACAACAGAGATTACCGCTGTTAACGATGCGATTAATACACTGTTCTTCATAAACATTTTGTTTTTCATAAATACATTGTTTTTCATAACATCCTCTCATCAATCTGACAGATTACTATACCCTGGGTATATGCTTCTTTGTCAGAGAAACGTTTTATATATATCCGTTACTCAGTTAGTCGATAGATATTACTTCATAGCAAAACTGTTTATCTGCGACCTTAAACTCAATCTCATCACCGACTTCTTTCCCCATTAGAGCCTGACCAAAAGGTGCATTTTCCGTCACGATAGCAACTTCATTGTTATTCCACGTAACAGAAAGCCCACCGACTCTCGGCCCCATGAAAAAGTGTTTATATTGATCATGCTCATCAATGACCACAACATAGCTGCTCACTGTAATCTTCTCTCTATCACGCAGCACTAAGTTACGATAACACTGAATGTCATCTTCACACTCTTGCACTCTTACAGCTTGACCGTGAGCAAGGTACGAAGCTTCTAGAGCCAGAGTGTCGTACTTATGCTCAGGCACAGTCTCTTCATCGGTCGCCGCATCAATAGCGCGTTGAGTAGCAGATTGTGCAATACGTAATCGGGATTCGAGTTGCTCTATGATTATTTGGCGAAGCTCAGACTTATTCATACTATTGGGGTGCTTTTCTATAGGAGCTACAGAATAGAATTAGGTACAATCAGGTGCAAGACATTTGATTCATCAAGCGACGCAATCATCAATAGGCGCCCGCTTTAACATCAATACGACACTTAATAACTCAGGTAGAACATAAATGATTGAGCAGAAGCTAAAACAAGTATTCGGATTCGACTCACTGCGTAATGGGCAAAAGCAAGTCATTGATAATGTTCTATCTGGTCACTCGACTGCCGCTATATTCCCAACAGGCTCAGGCAAGTCGCTTTGCTATCAATTGCCAGCATTAGAGTTGCCACACTTAACCTTAGTGATATCACCATTGTTAGCCTTAATGAAAGACCAGCTCAGCTTCTTACACAGTAAGGGAATAAGCGCGGCTGCAATCGAATCAAGCCAAGACAGACAAACCACACAGCAGGTGATGCAATCCGTGCGCAACGGCGATACTAAAATTCTAATGATCTCTGTTGAGCGCTTGAAGAATGAACGCTTTCGTCAGTTTATCTCCCAAGTTCCCATCTCTATGCTCGTAGTTGATGAAGCACACTGTATATCAGAATGGGGGCACAACTTCAGACCAGACTACCTGAAGCTTCCCCAATACCAAAAGCAGCTCAATATTCCACAAGTACTGCTACTGACAGCTACTGCGACGACATCGGTTATCCAAGATATGAAGTCGAAGTTTGAAATTGATGAGGAACGCGTTGTGGTTACGGGTTTCTATCGTCAAAACCTCGACCTGTCGATTCAACCTTGCGAACAAACCAGCAAACTAGAAACCTTGTGCAATGTCGTTAACCAAGCTTCTCTCGCTCCGACTATTGTTTATGTCACCCTTCAACAGACAGCAGAGATGGTGGCTCAGCAACTCCGTAATGCTGGCGTTAATGCCGTGGCTTACCATGCGGGTCTTAAGCCTGAAAACAGAGATGCCATTCAACATCAATTCATGAATGATGAAGTGAGCTGTATCGTGGCAACCATTGCTTTTGGTATGGGCGTGGATAAGTCCAACATTCGCCGAGTGATTCACTTTGACTTACCAAAATCGATAGAGAACTACTCACAAGAAATCGGCAGAGCTGGCCGAGATGGGCAAGCGTCTGAATGTATTTTACTGGCTAACAAACATGGTTTGAGCACACTCGAGAACTTCGTTTTTGGTGATACGCCAGACAACATATCAATTCAAACGGTCTTAAAAGAAATATACGAAAACCAAAACATTGCGGCTTCTGGCGCAAACCAATGGGAAATCATGCTCAACCAACTATCGCGTGAGTCCAACATTCGTCAGTTACCACTTAAAACGCTACTGGTGTATCTCGAAATTGAAGGCGTGATTGAGCCTAAATACAGCTACTTTGCTGACTACAAATTTAAATTCATACGTACTAAGCAGCAGATCACCGAACAATTCCAAGGCGAACGTCGTCATTTTGTGGAAGCGATTTTCCAATGTTCTCCTCAAGCAAGAGTATGGTGCCAAGTCGACTTCGACGCACTGTGGACACACTTCCAGACTGATCGTCAGCGTGTGATTGCGGCAATCGATTACTTCAATGAACAAGGTTGGATTGAGTTGGAAAGTAAGCAGATCACAGATGTGTATGCGATCCACAACACCACTGAAGACATGATGCAGTTATCGGAACGTCTAACTGAATTGTTTAAGGCAAAAGAGAACAGTGAGATAAACCGCCTTAACCAAATGCTGAGCTTCTTTGAGGCTGATACCTGCCTAAGCTCTCGCCTTGCGAGTTACTTCGCCGATGATAAAGCGCCAGCCAAGTGTGGTCACTGCTCAGTATGTCGCGGTCAAGTAGCAATATTACCAACCGTTGATGTTGAGCCTATTGATGATGAAACGGTAATGACATGGACCCATGAGTTCATTTCCGCAAGCCAACAATTGATCACCGACGAAGCCATTACTCGTTTTCTATGCGGAATCGCAACTCCACTTTCAACTAAGCTTAAAGCCAGCAAAATGGTTGGATACGGAAAGCTAGAGCAACAACCATTCAGTGATACCTTAGCGCGAGTTAAACAACTTCCTAGATAAGGCATATCACGTATTGATATAGAACTGACTAGGCTGTGGAGTCTAGTCGGTATTCAAACTCTAGCACTTCCAACAACACCTCTAAATCTAAACTCTCAGCGCCTTCCCTAGAAGAAACTCAACTGACGCATCTGGTCTTTGGGTTGTAGCATTACGCTTAAACCAAGCAGGCGTATTTCTCGCCCTTGCTGCCTTTTAAGTATCTCACTCAACAGTTCTTTAAAGTGCTCTCGATCGAGAGAGGCGTGTATGTGCTCAATAGTGGTTTGCTGGAAGTCGGCAAACTTGAGCTTAATGCCCTGCTTGATGATCGCTTTACTTGGGCTAGCTTTCTCTAGACGTGTTTCAAGCTCAGGAAAAAGCTTGTCTTCTATTACCTGCCAACATTCTGCGTAAGTAGAAATATTCTGAGTAAAAGTTCGCTCCACACCTACCGATTTTCGTTCACGCTCAATAATAACTTCTCTGTCATCAATACCATGGCTGCGCTTCCAGAGTGATGCGCCTTGACGGCCAAACCTGAGCAATAGATCTCGATAGTCAGATTCCTTAATGTCCTTACAAGTAAAGAAGCCAGCTTGATGGAGCTTTTCAATACTGACCTTGCCAACGCCTGGGATTTTTTCGAGTGGCAATTCATCTATCACTAATTGTACGTCTTGTGGAGGTATTACAAACTGACCATTGGGCTTATTCAGATCCGAGGCCACCTTCGCCAAAAATTTAATCGGCGCAATACCAGCAGAAGCGGTCAGGTTAAGTTCACTCCAGATATCGCGACGAATTGATTCGGCAATCAGTGATGCCGAGCCACGACACAGCGTCGAATCCGTGACATCAAGAAAAGCTTCATCTAAAGACAGAGGTTCAATGATGGATGTATATCGAGAAAAAATCTCGCGAATCTTTTTCGATATCTCAACGTAGACCGACATCCTCCCAGGAACAACCAACAGATTGGGACAAAGCTGCAGCGCCTTTCCCGTCGGCATTGCAGAACGAATACCAAACTTGCGAGCTTCGTAATTACAGGTACTCAAAACGCCACGCTGCTTTTCATGCCCCCCAACTGCAAGTGGTCGATTTCGGTAAGCAGGATTATCTCTCATTTCAACAGCTGCGTAAAAACAGTCCATATCAACGTGGATTATCTTTCTTACTTTCTCTTCACTCGCACTACACATCTAGGAATAACCCAACCTTACAACTGTATTTATAAACAGTATAATCAATTATCCTCAGATTTAAAATGATCTGGAGCCCAGCTAAATAGCTTTAACTTCATTAGCCACTTACTATTCTGATAGTATTGTTAGAGAGTATTTAACCTATAAGTAGGGATAACTTTTGAGTGATAAAATACTAGTAGTCGAAGATAGTCGTGCATTCAGAAACTACCTGTACCAGCAATTTAAAAATGATGGCTATGAGGTTGCGCTGGCTGAATCAGTGGCTGAAGCTAAAGCTATCTTAGAACAAGATACGGATTTCTTGTGCGCGGTGCTCGATTACTGCTTACCAGATGGTCAAGATGGCGAGATCATTGATTTGGTACTCGGCTATCAACAAAAAATCATAGTCCTAACCGGCATGTTCAACAACACACTTCGAGAACAAGTACTCGCGAAGGGTGTGATTGATTACATCCTCAAAGACAGCATGTCATCAGTCAGTTATTTGCTTCCTCTGGTTAATCGAATCTCAAATAACCGATATCATAAAGCCTTGGTTGTTGATGATTCTGCGGTTGTTCGTCGATATGTAGTGCAACTTCTTGAGCACCAATATATTCAAACGATTCAAGCGGAAGATGGCGAACAAGCACTAGAGCTTCTCCAAAACGACCCCGACATCACTTTCGTCGTTACCGATCATGACATGCCAAACAAAGATGGCATTTCGATGACCCGTGACATTCGAGTACACCATGATCGTAATCAACTCGCTATTCTTGGGCTATCTGGCAGTGACGACCGAACCATGACAGCTCGTTTCCTTAAGGCTGGTGCCAACGACTTCCTTTACAAGCCATTTAACCAAGAAGAGTTTTTCTGCCGTATTCATCAGCTACTCGATATGAAAGAGGCCACCAATGAACTATTTCGTCATGCAAATGAAGATGCTCTGACCGGGCTTTGGAACCGTCGTTATCTATTCAATCAAACATGTAAAGGCTGCGAACATCGCAGCATCGCCATGATGGATATAGACTTCTTTAAAAAGGTGAATGATACCTACGGTCATGATGGTGGCGATGCGGTACTCATTGAAGTCGGAAAGATCATCAAAAATCATTTTAAAGATGATGTCGCCGTTCGTTTCGGCGGTGAAGAGTTCTGCATTCAATCATGCCGACCATTTGAAGAATTTGTCGACACGCTAGAGTCAATGAGGATTGCGATACAAAACCAAGAAGTTATTCATGACTCACAACGGATTAAAGTCAGCATGAGTATCGGGTTAAGCGACTTAGTTGGCAGTTTGGATGAGCAAATAAAAGCCGCGGACGAACTACTTTATACTGCAAAAGAACAAGGTAGGAACCAACTGGTCTTTGCGCGCAATAACATGCAAATCGACCACTAGAAATTCGTTTTTGTTTCCGTTTTTAGCATTCCAAAATAGACAGTTCACTCAAACAAAAAAAGCTCAAGACGATAATCTTGAGCTTCTTATTCTAAGGGCATAGACAACTCTATTCCCCTATGACTGTCACCAATTAAGCGATACGGTCTTTACTCCAAGCCGCTTCTTTTTGTTGACGTTCTGCCAGTTTCTCTTCACGGTATGCTTCACGTGCTTCACGTTTTTTACGCGCATCACAAGGTTCAGGGCAGTTACATACTTTATCAATACCAACAGCACCTAAGCCACCACAGCTACCTTTCACAACTTTCTTTTGGATAATATAGCCAATTGACATCGCTGCGATTACTGCAAGAAAAACACCAAATGTAATCAGAAATGTATTCATAATTATCTCGCTTACCTTATTTACCTAAGTATGGCTTAAATGCTTCTGAAGCAATTTCTTTAAAGCCATCAGCTGTTTTTACCACCATGAACACTGGGATGTTATGTTGGTTTGCGACTTCCAGTCCTTTTTCTTCACCTAAGACCATAAGGCCAGTAGATAAACCGTCTGCAGTCATTGAAGACGGGTTTAAAACAGTCACTGAAACCACTTTGTGATGAAGCGGCTTACCTGTTTCTGGGTTGATGATGTGTGAATAACGAACACCATCACGCTCAAAATAGTTTCGGTAGTCGCCAGACGTTGCGATCGCCATATCACCAGGCTCGATGATCTCTTGAATGTTGCGCTCGTCAACACTTGGCTTCTCGATGGCGATACGCCAACCCACACTTTCACGGTTTAAGCCCTTCAAACGGATTTCACCGCCCACTTCTACCATGTAGTTATGAATGCCAATTGAATCGAGGTAGTCAGCAACGACATCCACGCCCCAACCTTTTGCGATAGTCGAAAGGTCAACATACAAGTTAGGCAAATCTTTGCTGAGCTTATTACCTTCAACGCTTAAGTGGTGAATACCAATCTTAGCCTTACGAGCCGCAAGCTCTTCGTCTGATGGAACCACTTCAGGACGTGCTTCTGGACCAAAACCCCACAAGTTAACTAATGGACCAACCGTCACATCCAACGCACCTTCAGTAAGACCGTTCAAACGAATCGCTTCTTTCACAACGATAGCGGTTTGTTCAGATACTTCGAATGCGTCCGCACCTTTATGTTGGTTGAAACGGCTCAGCTCTGAATCTTCACGGTAAGTCG
Organism: Vibrio sp. 10N.239.312.C11; assembly: GCF_041466065.1. NCBI lineage: Bacteria > Pseudomonadati > Pseudomonadota > Gammaproteobacteria > Vibrionales > Vibrionaceae > Vibrio > Vibrio sp. 10N.239.312.C11. The sequence goes on along the minus strand of NZ_JBFSRZ010000003.1, from coordinate 66,884 downwards.
ACATTTGATCATTTACTTCTTCAAGTAGACGATCGATCTCGGTATGAACTTCTTTAGACTCAGGAAATTCATCGCCATTGATGTACTTAATGTTATAACTGGTCCCCATTGTCGGACCACTTAAATGTACTTGCTCTCTTGCCTGCTCACAGCCCGCAAGAAAAATTAAAGAAGTTAATGCAACAAGCCAAATTCTCACTTGCTTACTCCTGTCTAATGTTGAGGATTTATATAAGGAAAAATAAGAGTGAAAAATAGGTATTTTAAATGCCTTACTCTTTCTTATATAAGCCAGTTTGTTGTCACGAGTAGTCTTAGAAAAACAAATGGCTGACTCGTAAGAGTCAGCCATAATATCAATCACTTAAATGGATTAACCACCGAAGTCATCTAGTAGGATGTTTTCATCTTCTACACCAAGATCTTTCAGCATGCCGATCACAGCCGCGTTCATCATTGGTGGACCACACATGTAGTACTCACAGTCTTCAGGAGCTTCGTGATCCTTCAGGTAGTTTTCGTACAATACGTTGTGGATGAAACCAGTGTAACCGTCCCAGTTGTCCTCTGGTTGAGGATCAGACAGAGCACAATGCCACACGAAGTTTTCGTTTGCAGCTGCTAGGCCGTCGAAGTCTTCAATGTAGAACATCTCACGCTTAGAACGTGCACCGTACCAGTAAGACATCTTACGAGTAGAGTTAAGACGCTTAAGTTGGTCGAAGATATGTGAACGCATTGGCGCCATACCTGCACCACCACCGATGAATACCATTTCATTGTCTGTGTCTTTAGCAAAGAACTCACCAAATGGACCAGAAATAGTACATTTGTCGCCTTCTTTAAGAGACCAGATGTATGAAGACATCACACCAGGAGCTACGTCAGGGTTGTTTGGCGGCGGAGTTGCGATACGCACGTTAAGCTTGATGATGCCTTTCTCTTCTGGGTATGAAGCCATAGAGTAAGCACGGATCGAATGCTCTTTAACGATAGACTCGTAACGGAACAAGTTGAACTTATCCCAGTCACCACGGTATTCCTCAGGAATATCGTAATCTGCGTATTTCACGTGATGTGGTTCAGCTTCAATCTGAATGTAACCACCCGCGCGGAACGGAACTTCTTCACCTTCAGGGATAGCTAGAGCCAATTCTTTGATGAAAGTAGCTTCGTTATCGTTAGAGATAACAGTACATTCCCACTTCTTCACACCAAAGATATCTTCGTCTAGTTCAATCTCCATGTCAGTTTTCATAGCAACTTGACATGCAAGACGTTCGCCTTCGCGAGCTTCACCTTTTGTGATGTGATCAAGTTCAGTTGGAAGGATGTCGCCACCACCAGACTTAACTTTTACACGACACTGACCACAAGAGCCACCGCCACCACAAGCAGAAGATACGAAGATACCTGCGCCAGCTAGGGCACCAAGTAGCTTGCTACCAGGCTGAGTAACGATCGCCTTTTCAGGGTCGCCGTTTACAGCAATAGTGATGTCACCTGATGGTACTAGCTTAGACTTAGCGAAAAGAATCACTAGTACTAGAGCCAATACAATAATGGTAAACATCGCTACGCCAAGAATAATGCTTTGCATTTGTTATTCCTTATTACTGGGTGCTTACCCTACAGTTGAACACCAGAGAAAGACATAAAGCCTAACGCCATCAGACCAACAGTAATGAACGTGATACCAAGGCCACGAAGACCTGGAGGTACGTCAGAGTACTTCATCTTCTCACGGATACCCGCAAGAGCAACGATAGCTAACATCCAACCCACACCAGAACCGAAGCCGTAAACAACAGATTCAGCAAAGTTGTAGTCACGCGTTACCATGAAAGATACACCACCAAAGATTGCACAGTTAACTGTGATCAGTGGAAGGAAGATACCTAGTGCGTTGTACAAAGGTGGGAAGAAACGGTCTAAAACCATCTCTAGGATTTGTACAAGTGCCGCGATAACACCGATGAATGCGATGAAGTTAAGGAAACTTAAATCGACACCTTCAACAAGCGCGTTTTCTTTCAGGATGTGTGTGTAAACAAGGTTGTTTACAGGAACAGCAATTGTAAGTACTACAACTACCGCAACACCAAGACCAAAAGAAGTTTTAACTTTCTTAGATACCGCTAGGAACGTACACATACCTAGGAAGAAAGAAAGCGCCATGTTTTCGATGAAAATCGATTTAACTAGCAGACTAATATAATGTTCCATGACTACCTTACCCCTTCGCTTCTACTTGTTCTGGTTTGAACACACGAATTGCCCAAATCAAGAAACCAATTAGGAAGAATGCTGAAGGTGCTAGAAGCATCAAGCCGTTTGGCTGATACCAACCACCGTTGCTCACTAGAGGTAGTACTTCCATACCAAATAGTTTGCCAGAGCCTAGAAGCTCACGGAAGAAACCAACAGTGATAAGAACGAAACCGTAACCAAGACCGTTACCAAGACCGTCGATAAACGATGGGATTGGCGCAGACTTCATTGCGAATGCTTCAGCACGACCCATTACAATACAGTTAGTAATGATTAGGCCAACGAATACAGATAGCTGCTTAGAGATATCGTATAGGTATGCTTTAAGCACTTGGTCTACCACGATTACTAATGATGCGATAATTGCCATCTGAACGATGATACGCACACTGTTAGGAATGTGGTTACGGATTAAAGAAACGAAGAAGTTAGACAGAGCAGTAACGAACATTACCGCGATAGTCATAACAAATGCTGTTTCTAGCTTAGTGGTTACTGCAAGAGCAGAACACACACCAAGAACCTGTAGCGCGATTGGGTTGTTATCCAACACAGGCGCTAAGATGCTCTTTTTAATTTCTTTTGCACTAGACATTAGTTCAGACCTCCGTCACGAACTTTTGCTAGGAACGGACCAAAGCCCATATCACCTAACCAGAAGTCAAATGTATGTTGAACACCAACGCTAGTCAGTGTTGCACCAGAAAGGCCATCTACACCGTGCTCAGAACCTTGAGGAGCGCCACCTTTAACAACCTGAATAGCAGGTTTGTGGTTTTCGTCGAATAATTTCTTACCAACGAATTGAGCGCGCCAAGTTGGGTTCTCAACTTCACCACCAAGTCCAGGAGTTTCACCTTGCTCGTAGTAAGTGATACCAGAAACTGTGTTGCCATCAGTTTCTACCGCAACGAATGCGTACATCATTGACCAAAGGCCGTTACCGTGAACAGGGATGATAACTTTAGAAGTCTCAGCGCCATCTTTCACTAGGTATACAGTACCCGTGTTAGCACGACGAATGATCTTAGCGATGTCATCTTCAGCTGAAAGCTTGATTGACTGAGCTGGATCTTTTGCCGCTTTACGTTGGTCGTATGCAGCAGCATCGCCGTCAACGAAATCGCCAGTAGCGAAATCAACTAGACGAGGTTCGATGTTCTCTGCGTAGAGTGCTGGGATATCACCTGCAAGCTCAATACCCGCAACTTCAAGGATCTTAGTTTGCTGATCCAGAACTGCGTTAGCTTGCTGCTTAGGTTTAAGAACAACTGCAGCTGTTGAAACGATGATTGAGCACACTAGGCTCAATGCGATAACAACAAACAGCGTCTTTTTAATGCTATCGTTATTACTTGCCATAGCGCGCTAGTCTCCGCTTAATGTTCTTCTCGATTACAACGTGGTCAAACAGAGGAGCAAATAGGTTTGCGAATAGAATCGCAAGCATCATGCCTTCTGGGTATGCAGGGTTAACTACACGAATCATTACACACATTGCGCCGATTAGGATGCCGTACCACCACTTACCTTTGTTGGTAAATGAAGCTGATACTGGGTCAGTCGCCATGAAGAACATACCGAATGCGAAGCCACCTAGAACTAGGTGCCAATGCCAAGGCATGCTGAACATTGCGTTAGTATCAGAACCGATCACGTTGAACAGCGTAGACACAGCAATCATACCGATCATTACACCAGCAATGATGCGCCATGAAGCGATACGCATGTAAACGATCATCGCTGCACCAATCATAAGTGCTAGAGTTGATACTTCACCGATAGAACCTGGGATGTTACCAATGAATGCGTCCATCCAAGTGATTGCTTCACCTGATGTCACGTTCATTAGTGCGCTACCGCCGCCTTGAGCCCATTGGCTAAGAGCAGTTGCACCAGAGAAACCATCTGCAGCAGTCCAAACTACGTCACCTGAAATCTGTGCAGGGTATGCAAAGAATAGGAACGCACGGCCAGCAAGTGCAGGGTTCAGGAAGTTACGACCCGTACCACCGAAGATCTCTTTCGCCACAACAACACCGAAGGTAATACCTAGTGCTGCTTGCCATAGAGGAAGCGTTGGCGGAACGATAAGCGCAAATAAGATAGAAGTAACAAAGAAACCTTCGTTTACTTCGTGCTTACGCACCATACAGAACAGAACTTCCCAGAAACCACCAACGATGAATACCGTTGCGTAGATAGGTAGGAAGTATGTAGCACCAAGTAGCATCTTGCTGCCAACACCTGCATCGGGCCCTAAGGAGGCTCCAAGCATTTCGGTTAGCCAGTAGTGCCAGTTACCACTGATAACAGATGCTAGTTCAGCGCCTGCGTACATATGGTTAAGTGCAGCGATAGCTTGGCCACCCGCGTTGTACATACCCCAGAACATTGCTGGGAATACCGCGAACCAAACCATGATCATGATACGTTTTAAATCAACGCTATCACGAACGTGTGAGCTTTTCTTTGTGATAAGACCTGGCGTGTAAAACACTGTCGCTGCTGCTTCGTAAAGCGCAAACCACTTCTCGTGTTTACCACCTGGCTCAAAATGATGCTCGATGTCTTCAAGAAACTTTTTAAGGCCCATGAAAATTACCCTTCCTTCTCAATCGTATCTAGGCATTCACGAAGTAGTTGACCGTACTCGTACTTACCTGGACATACAAAGGTACACAATGCTACATCTTCTTCGTCTAGTTCTAGCGCACCAAGTGCTTGAGCACTATCAATGTCGCCTGCACATAGATCACGAAGCAGCAATGTAGGTTCCATATCTAGAGGCATTACGCGCTCGTAGTTACCAATTGGAACCATTGAGCGGTCACTACCGTTTGTCGTCGTTGTCATGTTGAACAACTGACCTTTAAACAGGTGACCAAGGAATGAACGAGTAACAGAGAACTTGTTCTTACCAGGCATAGCCCAGCCGAATAGCTCTTTATCACGACCTTCACGTAGAACAGAAACTTGCTGATGGTAACGACCAAGGAAAGCATGTGGACCTGTTGCTTCAGTACCCGTAAGTACAGAACCAGAAATCACACGAACTTCGCCTGGCATTAACTCGCTGTCTGTCAACTCTTCAAGGCTAGCACCAATTTGAGTACGAACTAGACGTGGGTTATTCACCACTGGACCAGCCAGAGAAACAACACGCTCAGAGTAAATCTCACCAGTAAGGAAAAGCTTACCGAATGCGATAACATCTTGGTAGTTAATGCTCCACGCTACATTTTGTGCATTTACCGGATATAGGTAATGCATATGCGTGCCTGCAAGACCTGCAGGGTGTGGGCCATCAAAAACATGTTCTTCAACGTTAGACTGAGCTGAACGAGGTAAGCTAGTACCTTTTTTACAAACGTACACTTTACCGTTAGTCAGAGTTGAAAGAAGATCTAAACCAGCAACGAAAGCATCAGACTGCTCGTTAATGATTAATTCTGGCTCAGCTGCTAGCGGATTAGTATCCATAGCAGTAACGAAAATAGCCTGAGTTTCAGAATCAACTGCTGGAACCTTGCTGAACGGACGAGTTCGCAAAGCGGTCCATGCGCCAGACTCAACTAACTGAGTTTTAACCGTTTCACGGTCAAGACTTACTAGTTGGTTAGCTTCATAGCTATTGAACGTGATTTGCTCATTGCCTGCTACTTCAATCACTACTGATTGAAGAACACGCTTAGCACCACGGTTCACTTCAATAACTTTACCGCTTGCTGGAGAAGTAAATACAACACCTGGGTTCTTTTTATCTGCAAAAAGAACTTGGCCTTTCTTCACTTCATCACCAACGCGAGCATGCATCGTAGGACGCATACCAACGTACTCTTCGCCAAGCAAGGCGACTTTAGTGATGGACTTACCATCATTAATCACCTGGGATGGAGTTCCTGCGATAGGAAGATCCAAACCCTTCTTTATTGTAATCATACGCACTTGCACTACTTTATCGGGAAAAAGATTCTTTTAATTGCGTAAATTCGGGACGTTTTAAAATCGCCCTTAGACACGACATTACAGTGTCCGGTTTTGGTAAATTCGAGATACCAAAATCGCAACATTACATTAATAAACTCATCACAAAGATTATGTGAGATTTATCAGGTGCCGTATTCTAGCATTTTTTGACAACTTGATGCCATGACCAATAACTTGAATACGGCCTTAATTTGGTGAGATTTGAAGCATATGGACTCTCAAATATGTATAAATTTGACGAGCCGCACAGATAAAATGGCTTTTGAATCGTGTTTTAAACAAGAGATTAATACTCTGTCACAAACTAATATTTTACGAGTTATGTTGAAACACTGTTAATAAAAACATTACTCATTGTGGGTATTTAAAGACGCCTAATTTGACATCAATTTGAGTGATATAAACCCTAAAAACACATCAGCCTGGCGATAAAAAAGGCAGCATCGCCACCTCTTCTATCAGTTAGTTTTATTACTTACCACCGCCCATACACATAGGGCTGTCTGGCACGTTATCGAGTTGCTTCATCCATTCATCTTTTGTATAAGTGTGAATAGATAGTGCGTGAATATTATTCGCTAGCTCTTCTGAAAGTGCTTTATTTACCGCTCGATGACGACCAATAAGGCGCAAGCCTTCAAACGCATCGCTGACAACAATCACTTTAAAATGACTCTCAGAACCAGCCGGAACATTGTGCATGTAGCTCTCATTGACCACGTTTAAATGACTTGGTGAAAACTCATTGTGCAATTTTGTTTCGATAACTTCTTGGATCATTATGATTCCTTAATAACGTATTGGCATTATCTGTGGGGGAAGTATAAACCCTAACTGGTCGACTGTCTGAGTATTTCATAACGAACGACTTAGGTTTGGTTGAGTTTTTTCTATCTTGTTCAGGCTGCATTTGAGACAATATCTTTGTTATTTCTTACATAAGTATCTCAAGCTATGAAAACCGAACTTACTCTTCTCGATAGAACTTTGACCTTACATCGTTTCCCCAACCGTTCAAATGAAACCCTTCAAGCTTGGGATGCGGGCGACGAATACATTATTAGTCACGTTGAAGAGATGAATCTGGAACCTGGCAAACACATCCTGATCATGAACGATAGCTTCGGTGCCCTGTCAGCATGGTTCTCTAAAGATCACGATGTCACCATGATGAGCGACTCGTTTATCTCTCATCGCGGTGCGCTAAAAAACTTGCAGCGCAATCAAAGTAACCGTGTGAACTTCCTGAATACGATGGATGATATCCCACACGGTATCGATCTTGTGATCATGCAACTACCGAAAACAAACCGTCATCTAGTATGGCAATTGAGCCAACTACGCCAAGCGTTGCCAGAAGGCTGCCAAGTCATCGGTGTAAACAAAGTAAAGGACATCCACACATCTACACTTAATATTTTCGAAAAATACCTAGGTGAAACCAAAACTTCTCTAGCGAAGAAGAAACATCGCTTGGTTTTCTCTTCACCAAATTGTCAGCCGCTTCAAACGGTCGAACCTTTTGTTGAATGGGATGTCGACGGTGAAGATATTCGCCTGAAAAATTTACCGAACGTTTACTCAGGCGAGGCACTCGATCAAGGCGCTCGCTATATGCTAGAGCACATCCCTCAAGATCCTGAACTGCGTCATATCATCGACCTAGGTTGTGGCAACGGTGTATTGAGTGTAAAAGCTGGGCAATTAAACCCACAAGCACGTATCACCTGTGTTGATGAAAGCTTTATGGCAGTGGAATCAGCGCGCCAAAATATTAAGGATAACCTTGGCGAAGAAGGTAATTTCCAGTTCATCGCCAATAACTGTTTAGATGGTTTTAAGAAAAACAGCACTTACTTAGTTATGTGTAACCCTCCGTTCCACCAACAACAAGCGATTACAGATCACATTGCATGGCAAATGTTCTGTGATGCAAAGCATGTTCTTAGCAACGGAGGCAAATTAATTGTTATTGGTAACCGACACCTCGGATACGATGTCAAACTAGCAAGACTATTTGGTGAAGCAAACGTTGAAACGCTTGAACTAAACCAGAAATTTGAGATATTACAAGCAACAAGAGAACCTGCGAATTTTAATAAATAAGCAGAAACGACGTCACAAGAATTTAAGATACCGAGCTCCTGGTGTGAATTTAGAAAGGATAAAGGAATGAAAAAACTGATTTTGGCTGCTTCTATTTTGGCTTTGACAGCATGTTCAGCCCCTCAGCAAGAACAGATCAACGTAATGCCAGAAGCTTCACTAAGCTCAAGCAACCTTGTACAAGGCAAAACATACACACTAACCAGTAAAGATGTTCGTGCCGCTCAATATGTTGCATTGGTTGATAGTGGCCGTTCAAACATTCAGCCAATTCACGCTAAGCAAAACATGCGTATTTCTCTAGAAAACGCTATTGCTCAACAATTGGAGTCTCAAGGTTTTCGTGCAAGCGTTAACAGTGAAAACTCAATTGTTTTAGAGATTCAAGAAGCGCTTGTTACCGTCAAGCACACCATCATGGAAAACCAAATGGATGGTAAAGTAACTCTTGAAGTAACCGCTGAAACGCCTGAAGGCAAGCTAGTTAAGACATTCAATGGTACAGCAACTCGCACAGGTGCATTAAGTGCATCAAATGACGATATCGCAATGGTACTAAACGATGTTATCGACTTAGTTCTTAAAGAGATTGCCAATGACCAAGAGCTGCAAACTTACATGAAGGAACGTTTCTAATGGGGCGCATTCTATCTTCTATCGCATTGATGCTGGTGAGCGTAAGCGTTTGGGCTGGTCCTAAAGTGAACGTAGAAACAACATTAGGCGGCTTCACTATCGAGCTAAACCAAGAGCAAGCACCGGTTAGTGTTGATAACTTTCTGAAATATGTTGCTGACGGTAGCTACGAAGGCACTCAGTTTCACCGTGTGATCCCGGGCTTTATGGCTCAGGGTGGTGGCTTCGATCAAGATATGAAGCAATTAGCAACTTATGCGCCTATCAAAAATGAAGGCAGTAATGGCCTGAAGAATGATACTGCAACGATCGCAATGGCTCGCACCAATGCACCAGATTCTGCAACTCGCCAGTTCTTCATTAACTTTGCAGACAACGATTTCTTAAACGCGAAAGGCGGTAATCCTGGTTACGCTGTGTTTGGTAAAGTAACCGATGGTTTTGACGTTGTTCAGAAGATGGCAACCATTCCAACCAAGCGAATGGGCCGCATGTCAGACATTCCTGTCGACCCAATCGTCATCACTAAAGTGACCCTTCTTAAGTAATCCAATGTAACGCCCTTATTCTTAAGGGCGTTTTCTATACAAGGACGCCCCATGTCATCAGGCACCCCCTCTCTTTCTTGGATGCAAACTTTCCGCAGCTACTTAGACAAACGTCTACTTTGGGTGTTTATGCTCGGTTGTTCGAGTGGCTTCCCATGGGTTCTGATTGGATCCAACATGTCTGGTTGGCTAAAAGATGCCGGTTTAACTCGTGCTGCGATCGGTTATTTCGGCAGTGTGTTTGCTGTCTATGCTATTAACTTTTTATGGGCACCGTTGGTAGACCGAGTCAAACTGCCAGTTTTACACGCGATATTAGGCCAACGACGCAGTTGGATATTCTTGTGCCAAAGCTTGGTATTGATCTGTACTCTGTTCATTGCTGGAGTCAACCCAGCCAATGACTTGATGTTCACCTCTATGCTTGCTCTCGGAATAGCTATCGCCTCAGCAACTCAAGATGTCGCAATAGATGCCTTCCGTATTGATTCATTTCCAAAATCGGAAGCATCAAAGTTGCCACAAGCATCCGCAATGGCCGTGATGGGATGGTGGACTGGCTATTCTCTTCCAGGTTATCTTGCTTTTATCAATGCTGACTCAATCGGTTGGAATGGTGTGTATTACGGTATGGCTGGTGTGGTTGTCGTGTTAATGCTGTTTACTCTTTTTGTCGGAGAACCCAATACACAACGCGAAGCCCTGCAAGAACAAGCACAACAACGTCACAACATAGTTGTGGGTTCAAAAGTCGTCGCTTGGTTCAGCGTTACAGTGCTAGAACCGTTTTATGATTTCTTCAAACGAAACGGAGTTCAAGTTGCCATCACCCTTCTACTGTTTGTGTTCCTATTTAAGATAGGTGAAGCCTTCTTGGGTAGAATGTCTATCACCTTCTATAAAGAGATAGGCTTTAGCAATGAACAGATTGGCCACTATTCTAAGTTAATCGGTTGGGGCGCGACGATATTCTTCACCTTGCTCGGCAGTATCTTCAATGTGAAATTCGGTATTGTACGCGGACTAATGATTGGTGGCATCGCAATGGCAGCCAGCAACCTAATGTTTGCTTGGATCGCTCAGGCTGGCCCTAGTGAAACTCTGTTCTTGGCAACTATCATTGTCGACAACTTCACAACCGCCTTTTCGACGGTAGCATTTGTCTCTTTTTTAACCTTACTGACTGGCCAAGCTTTCTCAGCGACGCAATATGCCTTATTAGCATCCTTAGGCAATTTCGGTAGAACAACACTGGCTTCATTCAGTGGCGAGCTCGTCGATTACCTCAATGATTGGTCAACCTTCTTTATACTGACGTCATTAATGGTGATTCCGAGTTTGATCATGCTCTATTCGTTACGCCACTTTTTCACTGATTTATTAGAAAAAGCGAAAAACAACCACGAATAAAAGAAAAAGAAAGCAAAAGAGAAGAGGGGAGCATTGAGCTACCCTCTTCTATTTTCTATTTGCAGACGCTTAACGGATTAATCTGTGGTTTCACTTACTATTAAGTTAAATCCCGTTCCCATCGAATCATCAATCGCCACTACTTGATACACAACACCGTTAACTAAGGTCGCAGGCGCGGAGTCAATAGCAACAGTAGATGGATCGCCAGCCACCGTAATCGTCACATAGTAAGTTCCCGCAGCTACATAAATACCATTCGCGAAATCTTTGAATTTCACATTACTCAACGCAGGAGTACTTCCAGAAATTCCCACGTTCTCGGTTAAATAAATATCAACCGAGGCTGCAATTGGATTAGCTGCAGCATGAGTAATGTTCAATACTGCACTGGTTGCAACAGAGCGTCGATTTTCTGGAACAACTAGCGCTTCCAAATTGAAAGGACTTACCGTTCCCACGGCATAGATACTGTAATCCATTCCGGCAAACACCGCTAAACCGTCAACATCAATGAATGTTGGAGAGGTGGTTGCTGTTTCATAAATATCGATATCGTAACTGCCTGCTGCCAAATCTAAGAAGCCACGAACTTCTTTAAACATTAGAGCATCAAGAGGAGCAAACTTAGCCGAGTTTACAAACACATCCACAGAGGGTGCACCATCAACTAAATGCCCTACTCTCACTTCTGCAGATTCTGCCATGTCGTAAATTATAGATGAACTTTTGCCATCCATTACCATCAGCTTCACCGGAGACGTACTGGTTGAATCCGCTCTTGGAACTGCCGCAATAGTTAACTCGCTACCGCCAGACAGAGTGATTTCTCCAGAGTCAAAAGCAATAGCACTTCCACTCACGGTTTCTAATCTCACACGATATTGACCAGCAGGAATATTGAGCACATCGGTAAATCCTTTGTATCCCAAAGTTCCAATCGGTGCGCCTAGAGGATCATTCGGTGCTGTAACGTATAGATTCACATCACCAACTCCAGTTGCCGCGTGAACAACTTGCACATCCAAACTCGAACTCGTCGCCGTGCCTGCTGCAGGTCGTGTCACAACGAGAGCCTCAACTGGGTTGTTGGAACCGTCAGCATCACCGACCACCATCACCGTGTAATCTAAATCACCGCTTAAATCGAACTGGCTTGGCGGAATCACTGTCGCCACACCATCTCCAGGGAGTTGAACATCGACCTGTAGAGTTGTCTGGCCTTGATTGACCGAGGTATATCCAGATGCCTGAGCATAATCAACCCCAGTCCAACGAGCCTGACTATTAATTAGCACATTAGCTAGTGGAGCATCTGGCGATGCGTGAACAGCTTGCAGCTGGGTTGTTGGTTGATCGTCATCATTACACCCTACAATGAATAGGGCTGACAACGCTACAGCGAGTATAGGTGAATATTTCATTGGTCTTCTCTCCAAAAAGTTCGACCAGTTCGTCACACAGAAGATAAGCTCACGAGCAGATCTTTAAATGTTGCCTCAAAATTGGTGCAATAAACGGTCTCAATATTGTCAGCGATGAAAAAACAACCAGAGTTAAAAGTCAGGTTAATCATCACATGAATTGTTCATCAATTGATTCAAACTTCAGTACGGAGTTGCTTGGAAATGGATCAAAGGCAGGATCGAAACGTTCGCTGAGTGAGGTGTTTTTTACGAGAAAACGCTTAGAAAGAAATACTGTTGATTTTGATATGCATGTCACGCTTTTTGGTATAATCGTTTGCTTAGAGCGGTATTTCACCAATTTATACACAAAATAATCGAATTTCACAAAATCAATAGAAGTAGGGACTCATCAAGATGCATAGCAACATTAAAGTTCCATCATTTCGATCATTAGTGTGATCGCCCTCACCATAATAATCATAGTTTTCACTCCGTCTCACTTTTATTTGAGAACAAAATCGCTATTATGCTCGGCATTCGGACATATAAACACGCACGGATTAGCGGGTTACTTATTTCAAACATAGAGAGTTCCATTATGCGTAAATCACTTTTAACTCTTGGCTTACTTGCAGCAGTATCTGCTCCTGTAATGGCAGCTGATTATTCTGACGGCGACATCCATAAGAACGATTACAAATGGATGCAGTTCAACCTTATGGGTGCTATTGACGAACTTCCGGGCGAATCAACTCATGATTACCTGGAGATGGAATTTGGCGGTCGCTCTGGAATCTTCGATCTTTACGGTTACGTTGACGTATTCAACCTAACGTCAGACTCAAGCAGCGATAAAGCAAAATCTGAAAAGATGTTCATGAAATTTGCGCCTCGTATGTCTCTAGATGGACTTACAGGTAAAGATCTTTCTTTCGGTCCAGTACAAGAGCTTTACGTATCTACACTTATGGAATGGGGTGGTAACTCTGGCGTTAACACTCAAAAAGTTGGTTTAGGTTCTGACGTAATGGTTCCGTGGTTAGGCAAAATTGGCCTAAACCTTTACGGTACATACGATTCAAACAAGAAAGATTGGAACGGTTACCAAGTTTCTGCAAACTGGTTTAAACCTTTCTACTTCTTCGAGAACGGTTCATTCATCTCTTACCAAGGTTACATCGATTACCAATTTGGTCTGGAAGACAAGTACTCTTCTGCAAGTAACGGTGGTGCAATGTACAATGGTATCTACTGGCACTCAGATCGTTTCGCTGTTGGTTACGGCCTAAAAGGTTACAAAGACATCTACGGCATTAAAGATACTGATGGATTCAAATCAACAGGCTTTGGTCACTACGTTGCAGTAACTTACAAGTTCTAATCGAACGTCTAAGAAAGTTTCCAAAATGGCACCCTCGGGTGCCATTTTTTATTGCTTTCATTTAATGCCTCGCTATCCTTGCAGCACCACTTTCTTATCTCGGTATTGCTGTGAACATCACTATTGTTGGGCCTGGGTCCATCGGCTCTTTATGGGCGATAAAACTACTTCAAGCTGGTCATAATGTGGCTTTGTGGAGTCGTTCCACTGATAACTCAATTGATTTATCGCTTGATCGACAAGCTCCTCTTTCCTTCAGTAACAACAATATCGAAAAGCTATCAGCGAGTGATTTGATTATTTTCACGGTCAAAGCTTGGCAAGTAGAAGAAGCCACCACTCCGTTACTTCAATATCTAGACTCTGACACCATCCTCATGTTCATGCACAACGGTATGGGAGCGGTCGATAACATTGCTAATCAAATTGACGCTCACCCGGTAATATTGGCGACCACCACCCAAGCGGCATTCAAACCCAATCGCAACAATGTATCCCACACAGGAATCGGCCAAACTCAATTGGGTGCTTTTAACCTCAAGGGTCAACAGTGCACTTTTTTAGTTGATGTGTTGGTGCATGCCTTACCTGCTGTGAGTTGGAATCCAGAAATAAAAACCGCACTCTGGACTAAGCTCGCCATGAATTGTGCCATCAACCCACTGACTGGGTTGGAACAAATCAAAAACGGAGAGCTTGCTGACAAAAGATTTAGCGAAGCTCTGAGTTCTATAATTAAAGAACTCACGCAAGTGATGCAGGCGGAAGGCATTACTTGTTCATTTGACGAATTAGAGACAAGCGTCAACAAGGTTATTCAAGCGACAGCAAAGAACAATTCCTCAATGAAGCAAGATGTGTTTTACCAACGAAAGACAGAGATCGACTTCATTACCGGACACCTAATAAAAACCGCGCGTAAGCATCAGATAGAAGTTCCGGTTAACCAAAAGCTCTTCGATCAGGTTAAAGAACGAGAAAATAGCTGGAATCATCAAGATTAGTCAGCAACGGTTAAAAAGTCGCGATAAAATAACGATACCGCTCAGCATAACGCTAGCACCAATTTCCAAGATTTAGGTAAGAATAGATGCTTGATATTAATCACATCCGAGAGCAGTTTCCTGCGCTATCACAAACCATTAACCAACAACCGTTGATTTACTTAGACAGCGCGGCGACGACACAAAAACCTCAGATAGTTATTGATGCCATTAGCCAATATTACTCCAAGCAAAATGCCAATGTTCACCGTGGCAGTCATAGCTTAACAGCTCAAGCAACCAGTCAATTTGAATCGGCTAGAGACAAGGTCGCTCAGTTTATTGGCGCGACATCGTCAAAAGAGATTATTTGGACTCGCGGTGCAACCGAAGCACTTAACCTGATCGCACAAACTTACGCGAGAAGCACGCTTCAACCTGGCGATGAGATCTTAGTCAGCGAAATGGAACATCACGCCAACATCGTGCCTTGGCAAATTGTGGCTGAACAAACGGGTGCTAAAGTCGTAAAAGTACCAATGACATCAGATTGTGACTTTGACGTTGTTGCGTTTGACGCCCTTTTGAATGAACGAACTAAGATTGTTGCTCTGGCTCAGATAACTAATGTGACTGGTTCTCGTCAGCCCATTGAAGAAGTGATCGAGAATGCACACAAGATGAATGCGATTGTTGTGGTAGATGGAGCGCAAGGTATTGTTCATGAACCCCTTGATGTTGCGGCTTTAGGGGCTGATTTCTACGTGTTCTCTGGACATAAGCTCTATGCTCCAGCTGGTATTGGGGTGCTTTATGGCAAGCTTGAATTGCTCCAAGCGATGCCCCCTTGGCATGGCGGTGGCAAAATGGTTGAGCGCGTGTCTTTCTCTGGCACTACATTTTCTGAACTGCCGGGGAAGTTTGAAGCGGGCACGCCAAATGTAGCAGGAGCGATAGCATTAAGTACCGCAATAGAATGGTTAAGTGATTTTGCTCAACGAGATGTCGAAAATCATATTCACCAGCTACAGCACGAGACTTATCTTGCACTCAGTAAACTGGATGATATTCAGGTATTGGGTTATCAACCCAACGCAAGTGTGATTACTTTTGTGATGGATGGCGTTCACCACCAAGATATTGCAACCCTGTTGGATCAACAAGGTATCGCAGTACGTGCTGGACACCACTGTGCTCACCCATTAATGGATGCACTTAATGTGAAAGGAACGGTTCGTATTTCATTTGGTATTTATAACAATCTAGATGATGTTGAAAAGCTCGTAGCGGCGATAAAAAAAGCCGTTGATATGCTGTAGCGAGTAGCGAGTAGCGAGTAGCGAGTAGCGAGTAGCGAGTAGCGAGTAGCGAGTAGCG
>NZ_JBFSRZ010000003.1:0-50675 GCF_041466065.1 Vibrio sp. 10N.239.312.C11 | reverse complement strand
CGAAATTATGTAGGGTTGGCGTTTAGCGTCAACCCTTTTTGTTTCTGTGTATCTAAGAAATGTTAAGCACTTAGCTCTTGGATTTGAGCAACAATCGCTTTTAATCCATTGCCGCGAGATGGGCTTAGATGGGTAATTAAACCGATTTGTTCAAAGTATCCATCGATATCGAACGCTTGAATCTGCTCTGATGTTTTTCCATCATACGCAGCCATCACTAATGCAATCAGACCGCGAACGATACGCGCATCAGAATCAGCACAAAAGCGCCAAACACCGTCGATATTTTGAGAAACCAACCACACTTGGCTTTCACAACCAGATACGACAACCTGTTCACTTTTCAGTTCATCAGGCATGCTAGGCAGTTTCTTACCCCACTGAATCACCTGGCGATAACGATCTTCCCAGCCGCTGAAAGTCTGCATTTTTGCGACAATATCATCACTGGTAATTTCTTTGCCGAATGGAGAGCTTGGGAATGTGGTCATTTTAATATCCAGTCGATTATTAATTGAATAGAAGACGTTACTTAGTATGCTTTTGAATGATCTTTTCTACGATACGCGAAACCGCCACAAAACCAAAGGTAGCCGTGACAACCGTTGCTGCACCAAAACCCGTCGCACAATCCATTCGCTTTGGACCTTCTGCGGTTGCTTTCGCAGCACATACACTGCCGTCAGCTTGTGGGTACTTAAGTTGCTCAGTCGAGAACACACAATCGATACCAAACTTACGCGCTGGGTTCTTAGGGAAATTATGATGACGACGCAATGTGTCTTTCAATTTCTTCGCTAACGGATCTTGAATCGTTTTAGTCAGATCAGCCACTTTGATTTGAGTCGGATCGATTTGTCCACCCGCGCCACCGGTAGTGATCACTTTAATTTTGTTGCTACGGCAATACGCCAACAGCGAAGCCTTAGCTTTCATGCTATCAATCGCATCGAGCACAAAGTCGAACTCTTTCGATAGGTATTCAGCCTGATTATCAGGACCAATAAAGTCGTCGATCAGGTTCACTTTACACTCAGGGTTAATCAGCTTAATGCGCTCTGCCATCACTTCGATTTTACTCTTACCAACCGTGCCCGACATTGCGTGGATTTGACGGTTAATGTTCGTCACGCACACATCATCCATATCGATCAATGTCAGCTCACCTAAACCAGTACGAGCAAGCGCTTCAACCGCCCATGAACCGACACCGCCAATACCGATCACACACACGTGTGCTGCTCTAAGTATATCGACTTCACTATTGCCATACAGGCGACGAGTGCCACCAAATCGTTGGTCATAGTTTTCTGAAGCTGGAGTGGTCAATTCACGCATTGTTGCCGCCAATTTATTTCTGAGAAAAAGAAAAGAGTGCGTTTTATACGCACTCTTGAATTAAAAGTCTAGGGGATTAGCGATTCGCTTTCAATGCCCCATTTTATTGTTGTTTACTCGACCTTTTCAGGAGGCAAAGCCCAAGGCGCTTCGGTTGCGCTGCCATCTAGACCCAGCTTCCACACCCGACCAAAATGCTTGTAATGACCAGCTTCAGTTCCTGCTCGTGGGCCCATACCATGGTAGAGGTCCAAATGGTTTTGCTTAACCGCACCACCGGTATCTAAAACCAATAGTAGTCTTAGTTGGTGCGCGCCGCTCCAAGTACCATCAGCATTCAGTAACGGAACCTCAGCCAGGATAGGTGTTCCCATTGGTAAGATAGAGCGATCGCCCGCTACCGCCGCCATCGGTAATAAAGGAATGCCAGCACTTCCCATTACGGATAGATCATCTCTCGCGCTAAAGAAGACGAAAGATGGGTTTTGCTCAAGCAGTTCTTTTACCACTTCAGGATCGTTTGCCAAGACCCACTCTTTGATAGCTTTCAATGACATTTTTTCGCGTGGCACTAAACCTCTTTCGATCAAAACACGGCCAATACTCACGTAAGCTTTATTGTTCTTACCCGCGTATGCAAAATACTGCAGCGTGTCATCATCTCCGAAATGCACAAAGCCGCTGCCCTGTACTTCCATCATAAATGGGTCGATACGGTTTGCTGAATAACCTAACTCAAGACCTTGGCCTTCTAATGCACCGTTGTAGATCTCTTCGCGTGTTGGACACTCTTTATCACACTCTGGAAGCCCATAAACAGGGAATCGGTATTCTTCGTTTGCTTCATGTCGCAGTTCCATTACAGGAGAAAAGTAACCCGTGAATAAAACATTTCCTTGTTTATCACCACCACCTAATTGAGCAGTTTGAACGCCAAAATTCGCTAGCTCGCTTGGCTCTCCACTCAGCACCGCCCATTCATTGAGTTGCTGATAAAGCGGCTCATAGATTTTAGCCATCGAAGGGGATTTAGAAACCACCATCTCAGCTTGCTCTGCAAATGCGGTGAAGTCTCTTGGTTTATTAGATTCAACCAAATCGACCTTATTTAAGGTTCGGGGAAATTCACCGTCAAGGTGTTGTTGGGCAAGATCAGTGGGTTGAGCACAGCCAAATAAGAAAGAGGCAGCAACAAGGGGAAGCCATTTTTTAATCACAAGAGTCATCCTAAATATTCTATGCATCGAGGATGACAAAAACGATCAGATAACACAATCTTAGATTGTAAATGTTTACAATAATACCAATCACAGTAAGTAAGTGTTCAAAAATAGCGTAGGAAAAAATCTTGAGAACAAGGCAGATTTTTTTCGATAAGTAGTTATTCTACAATCAAAAATTCTAACGAAGTTATCGAGGTTTTTAACAAGCTAGGGTGACCAGTTATTTACTACGATTGGTATAAGATAACCTATCGAACTGAGTTATCGATATAACCTTTGAGGCGAAAGACTGGATTATAGTGATTATCCGATACAAGCATCATTTCTGTTTTATCAGAATTCGTTAGGCGAAAGTGATACGTTTTATTACCTGCCTTATATTCGAAGTACTTGCCATCAAAATCAAAATGAGTCGACACAACAGAGCCTCGCACTGACACACCATTTTCACTCAGCACAAACTCGTCCGCAGCATAACGAGCGACATCTTGCTCGACCCAAGTTCCATATATTTGACTATTAGGTGTTATCGCATCTTGCACTCTATAAAACACATCGGCGAACAAGGAAGCGACGGCAAACGAACCCACCAAAGCTAAAACCATTAAACTGCGTTCAATGAGCTTACGTCTCAATTTAGGTTTGTTGCGCTGCTCTGCTCCACTGTAGAGACCTTTTGCGATCTCATCAATCTTACTCTTTCTTACTGGATTTTTTTGCATTCGTTTACGACTCATAAGGATGCTGTACGCATTGTACACTGAGACAGTTTATAAAACGAAGCCTAGATGAGAATAGTTTGCGCTTCATTCCAAAAAGTTGTTGTTCAGATTTGAATTTAAATGCTAAATTATCGAATAAATAAACAAGGAAGACTTATTCTGTGAAATTAAGAAGTACAGCGCTAGTCAAAGGCTTTAGGCAATCGACCCCTTATGTAAATGCTCACCGTGGTAAAACCATGGTGATTATGTTGGGAGGTGAAGCCGTTGCCGATAGAAACTTTGGCAATATTATTAGTGATATAGCCCTGCTTCATAGCCTTGGGGTTAAGATTGTTCTCGTTCATGGGGCAAGACCACAGATCAACCAACTGTTAGAGAAGCAAGACTGCCATACGCCTTACCATAAAAATATTAGAGTCACAGATGAATATTCTTTAGGTGTTGCAATGCAGGCGGCTGGACAACTGCAACTTGCGATCACCGCTCGCCTTTCAATGAGTTTGAACAACACCCCAATGGCAGGAACTCAACTGAATGTTATGAGTGGTAACTTCATTACAGCTCAACCCTTAGGCGTCGATGATGGCACAGATTACTGCCACAGCGGACGCATTCGTCGAATAGACATCGAAGGGATCAATCGCACCCTTGACCAAGGTTCCATCGTCCTTCTTGGGCCTATTGCCAGTTCAGTCACTGGCGAAAGCTTTAATCTGCTTTCTGAAGAGGTCGCAACCCAAGTTGCTATTCGTTTAAAGGCCGACAAGCTGATTGGTTTTTGTTCAGAGCAAGGGGTGACTGACGAAAGCGGTAATGTACTCGCCGAACTCTTCCCTAAAGATGCCAAGCAAATTCTTGAACGCTTAACGGAATCCCAGAACCCCGCCGAAGACATGAGCACCGGAACACTGCGCTTCTTGAAAGGAGCGATCTCCGCTTGCCGAGCAGGCGTGCCTCGTTGTCACTTGATCAGCTACAAAGCCGATGGCGCATTGATCCAAGAGCTATTCTCTTTTGATGGTATTGGAACCCAAGTGGTCATGGCGAGTGCCGAACAAGTCAGACAAGCTCAGATTGATGACATCGGTGGTATCTTTGACCTCATTCGCCCTCTTGAAGAACAAGGCATTCTTGTTCGTCGCTCAAGAGAGCAGTTAGAACAAGAAGTCCATCGTTTTACTATCATCGAAAAAGACGGTCTGATCATTGGTTGCGCTGCGCTGTACGCTTATCCAGAAGATCACATGGCAGAGATGGCCTGCGTGGCAATTCACCCTGACTACCGAGATGGAAACCGTGGGCAGTTACTGCTTGATTACATGCGTCATCAGTCCAAATCTCGTGATATCGACCAAATCTTTGTTCTTACCACACACAGCCTTCATTGGTTCCGTGAACAGGGTTTTTATGAGATTACTGTTGATGAATTACCAATGGAAAAGCAAGGTCTGTACAACTATCAAAGGAATTCCAAGATCTTAGCGTTAAATGTGTAAATTAAATTTGGAGTAAAATCTCACTTTTATGAGGAATTCATTGCAAATGTAATCGTTTCTCATGTGATATTTATTAAATATGCACTTTCATTCACAGCTATAATTGTATAGAATTTGCACGCTTTATGAATATCGACAAGCGTTTTTATTGGAATGCCGCCGAATGTTTAACCTATGACATTTAGGTGGTCACTGCACGGATTGCTATACCCGTTAACGATCAGCATGCTAGTAGTCAGTCTGCTCGTTAATATAAACAGCAAAAGAGCAACATTGATATGAGAACCATTGTTTGTAACTCGCTGCAAAGTTTTTGGGATATGGCTGATAACCAATTCTTAGAAGGGTTAGACGTACACTGCGTGTTCCCTGTGAGCGAGAACCTAAAAGAGTTTATTTTGAATTGCCAAGCAAAGTACAAAATAAACCATATATCGTTTACTCGAGCGTTTTTAGGCACGGATTCCTAATAACGTTCAAAGCAACCACGGATGGTTGCTTTGTGTATACGATTTACCCTGCTATTTCGTAGCTTTACTTCCAGTAACACCTCCACTAAAACTACTGACTGTCAGTTAGTTAATCGACTTCCTAAACCACTCACTCGCTCTGTTTTTACCTTAATACCACGCTTCAAGACATTGGTATCACTGAACATCATCAGTCGTTTCTTAGCACGCGTGATACCCGTATAGATAAGTTCTCGCGTTAAAATAGGGCTGAAGTCTGGCGGTAAGATCATTAAGGTCAGATCAAATTCACTGCCTTGAGATTTGTGTATCGTCATTGCATACGCGGTTTCATGATCAGGCACTCGACTTGGTAGTACAGCTTTTACACTGCCATCGGGCAACTCAAAATACACCTTCAATCGAGGGGCAGAGTTATCTTCAGTTGAAGAAGAACTATTTACATCAGCTTCGAGCATACAGATGCCAATATCACCATTGTATAAACCTAAGCCATGATCATTGCGCGTTACCATTACTGGTCGCCCGTGATACCACAATTCATCGTTGTGCGGATTCACCAAGCGTCTTGCGGCAAGTGCCCTTTCGATTCTGTGGTTGAGGCCTTTAACACCAAAGTCACCTTCACGAATGGAACACAGCAACCGACACTGGCTGAACAAATCGAGTACCGATTTGGCTCTCGCTTCTTGCGTTTCTAACTCTTCCAATGGCACATTCATTCGGTTCAGATACGCACCATACTCATTGACTAAAGTACGTAGCATCAAATTATAGCTGTCACTCGACAGAGGGTGATTTTCAATATCACCAAACCCTTTGCTGAACACTTGATCTACTTGATTCGCAGAGCCGTTATTGATCGCCTTTGCCAACTGTCCGATACCTGAACGTGCATCAAAACGGTAACTCTTCTGCAGCATACACAAACTATCTGCAATCGCAGGAGGGTTAGCCGATCCTGTTTTGACCTGTCTGGGTTTAGCTATCGCATCAAAGCCTGTCATTTCCGCAATCAAGTTACCTTGCGCTGTGCTGTAGCCTGTTGAATTAAACGAGCAGATATCACCCAACACGGCACCAGCTTCTACTGAAGCGAGCTGGTCTTTATCACCAAGCAGAATCAACCTTGCGTGTTCAGGGAGTGCATCCACCAGCTTATACATCATGGATAAGTCGACCATCGATGCTTCATCCACCACCAAGATATCAAGGTGAAGTGGATTACGTCGGTTGTGTCTAAACTCCGCTCGATTAGGAATCGCGCCGAGTAACCTATGTAAAGTACTGGATTCAGTCGGTATGTTGGCCTTTACTTCAGGTGCTAATGGTAGCTGCTCAATCGCTTTACCAATCGACTCAGTTAAACGTGCCGCCGCTTTACCTGTCGGTGCCACTAGCTTGATCGTCGGTGTTTTACCTTGGCTTAGCGATTGCTCGACCATCGCCGACAGTAACTTAGTTACCGTGGTCGTTTTACCGGTGCCCGGTCCGCCAGAAATAACAGCAAAACGTCGACTTAACGCCACCGCTGCCGCCACTTTTTGCCAGTTCAAACATGCCGATAGCGGTACCAAACCGTCTAAAACATCTAAGTCCGTCACTTGCTTAGCTTGGACAATCGCTTGGTCTATCGCGCCCCAATCCAAAATATGTTCGTCGACAATATCTAGATGGTCACACACCAGTTGTTGGCGTAATACCTGAGACGTTTGTTGGTTTGCTTCAGCCTTGGCTAAGGCATTAAACAGAAAATGGTAACTGCGTGCGAATAGTTGATTGAGCGTTTCAGTCAGTGCCTTCTTCTGTTCAGTATTGAACTCTACAGGCTTACTTAAACGGTTTAGAGTTTCAGCCAACACAACTTCGTAGTTCCAATAACGCTGTAAGTAGACACGCTGTCCATCAAACATCAGCGGCTTAACACAGTCATTGGTTGAACCTACTAGGTTTGACGATTGAAGTACCGACACCCAATCAGTACCTAATAACTTTTGATTCAATTGCAGGGCAGTTTCACCATACAACCCAAGTAACTGAGCAAGATCCGCCGTTTGTTCAGGGCCTACCGTATGCTGCTGTATAAGCTGAGTACAAATATGACCCTTGCCCAACTCATGGCTCACCACCCCAGCGAGAAAACCGATCTCTTGAGAGTGACTCGTCGCTTGCTGCGCAATAAAACGGGCAAATTGATAATCCAACTGACGAATTGAGCCCTTTTCTGCAAGAAACTTGAGCACATCCATTAACTGCTCAGGGATAAGTGAAACTGGCTTAACAGAGTTCGCTGTTTCTATGCCGGTATTAGTGGTCGTTGTTGTCATTATAAAAGCCCCATCTGTCCAGTTTCATTGTCATTCAATTGTGCTGAACGCCTGTCTATCACTTTACCGTCAATCAATTGATCCATTTCATCGAGCAAAGCCAATGTAGGTTTCGCCGAGAAAATACCTTGTTGAGATTGGCCGTCCATTCCTCTTAAAAACAAGTAATAAATCCCACCAAAATGTTGTTCATAACTGTAATCTGCAACGCGGCTGCGTAAGAAGCGGTGCAGAGCCAACGCGTAGATTTGATATTGCAGATCATAGCGGTGGTCGGCCATCGCCGATTTCAATGCCTCACCATGGTAGACGGCAACATCATCACCTAAATGATTCGATTTCCAGTCGAGCACATAGTATTTACCTTGGTGCTCAAACACTAAATCGATGAAGCCTTTCAGCATGCCTTGCACGGTTTGGAAACCTAAGTCGCCCGCTTTAGCCGATAACGGATCGTGATACTGAATGGTTTGATTCAGCTCAGATGCGGCCAACACTTCGATCGGCAACAAGAACTCCATTTCGACTAAGCGTTGCGTTGAGTCTTTCTCGCTTAGCTTTAAGTTCTTACCATCCAGCGCGGTGTTCAGCACCGTATCGACCAGTTGTTGAAGCACAGGTAACCACTCTAGTTCGTATTGCTCCGACTCTAATAAGTGAGTGATTACTTGCGTGTTATGTTCGCTGGTTGCTGGCTCAGTAAATTCAACATCCTCAAACAAGGTGTGCAAGAAAGTACCAGGGCGAGCGCCACGAGGGAACGTGAATATAGAACGTTCAGGTTCAATCAATTCCGACTCGTCTTGTTCATCTGCCGAGTCAATATCGAAGCCAGACACCTCAATCGTCGCATCATGGTTTGCGCCGTGACTGCCTTGTTTTACAAGCCCCGAGTAACTGGTGATTCGCCAAGCTCGGTCAATTGAAGCTTTAAGTTCACTAGCCTGTAAGTCGTCACTCACTTGCTCTGTTTGCACAAAAACTTGTTCGTGAGCGGTAGGCGTTTCAGACAGCAATACGCTTGAATTCTTACCCTCAATCGCTGACAGAGCTTGATGTAACTCAGCGATGCCTTGCTCTTGTCCATTTTGAACCAAGTAGCCCATGGCACTTAAGTGAACGCCGGTCGGCTCTTTGGTTGAACGCCCTTTACGTAAAGGAGCCATACCAATGAAACAACCGTAAACGGCACGAGTAAGCGCCACGTAAATCAAACGTAAGTCTTCCGCCAATCGCTCTTTGTCGGCTTGCGCTAAGGCACTGTCGCTACCCGTAATATCAAGCACTGTGGTATCTGATTCATGGTCGTAGAACTTACCTTCACTCGCTTCACGATAACTCGCCACGAACGGCAGGAATACTAGGTCATATTCCAAACCTTTCGATTTATGAATAGTGACGATTTGAACTAAGTTTCTCTCTGATTCAAGGCGTTGAATGTCATCTTCACTGCCACCTAAACCATTTTGCGCATCTGATATCGCTTCTGCTAGCCAACGTAACAAACCATAGTCGCTGTCGAGCTCCTGCCTAGCTTGTTGCAACAGTTCGCCAATGTGCATCAAATCAGTGAGTGAGCGCTCACCATTTTCTTCTTCCAGTAAGCGTTCCGCGAGATGTCGTTTACTGATCACGCTGCGAAGCATTGGTAATACGCCACGTTGCAGCCACAACTTACGATATTCTCTAAACTCGTTAACGACGTTTTCCCACACCACTTCATCGTTGTTGAGTTCATCCAATGATGCGGCATCCAGAGCAAACAATTCCGACGCTAAACTGGCACGTAATGCTCGGTCATTTTCAGGTGTCAGCACCGCCTGCAACAAACGTTGAATATCTTGTGCAACCAAGCTGGTGAACACGCTATCTCGGTTAGACAAATACACACTCGCAATGCCTTGTTCCGACAACGCGTTCTTAATCAGGCGACCTTCACTACCGGTTCGAACCAAGACAGCAATATCACCCGCATTCACGGCATGTTGTTTTTTGCCGTTATCAAAATAGGCTTGTTGGTTTTGAGAAGCGGTCAGAATGGTTTGAATTTGACTCGCTGTCGCCTCGGCCATGGCTTTGTGATATTCGCCTTTCGGTAAGGGCTTATCTTCCGCTTCTTGTAGCCAAAAGGTCAGTGCATGCTGGGTTTCTCCGTTCATCACCCATTGGCGTTTGTCAGCCGATGGACTGGCAGCAACGGGTAAGAATGGAATGTCTTGGTCGTAGATAAACGGGCTGTCCGAATTCATAAACACTTGGTTTACTGCACTGACCATATCGGCACTTGAGCGCCAGTTAGTGCCTAAGGTGTAGTGAGCACTAACTTGGTTTCTCGCCTTGATATAGGTAAATATATCTGCGCCACGGAAGCCATAAATAGCCTGCTTCGGGTCACCGATCATAAACAAGCCGCACTGCGGATTATCGAGATAGATTCGGCTAAAAATACTGTATTGCAGCGGATCGGTATCTTGGAATTCATCGATCATCGCCACTGGGTATAAGGTGCGGATTCTCTCCACAAGCAGTGATTGCTCATCCACATCAATGGACGCGGATAACTGGGTCAGCAAATCATCAAATGATAACCACTGCTTCTGCTGCTTAGCCTTGGCTAGCATAGTTCGACAATGAATAATCGCATGCGCCAGCAATGGAGCTTTTAGATCTGCTGGAGAATTTAAGAAGTCCTCAATCGCTTCGAAAACGGCGTGCTGAGGTGCAGTGCCTTTTGGTGTTTTTTCGCTTAGAGTGGCTTGTGAGAACTTCTCTAATTTATCTGGGAACTGGTAATCATGGGTGTCGCTCTGCGCCCATGCCGTGACCGCTTCTAACCAAGTAGGCAAAGACTTCTTAGTGTAGCTGCGCTTGTTCACATCTGAACCTGAAATCAATGCCAAAAAGTCCGCTTCGGATTCGCACCACAACGCCTTAAGTTGCTTCACTTTATCTAGGTTTTGGTTGTGCAGAGTTTGCAGGTCGCCCGACATTGCTTCGACGGTTAGCTTTAGTGGAGAACCCGTCAGATAACCATTTACGTCAGCCAATAGAGAAGCGGGAGAACCCCAGATATTACGAACCTCACCTGCTAATTGAATTGGCAATGGGTAGAACTGTTTGCGCCAATAATCGGCAACCACTTGAGCTTTTAAGTGGCTTTCATCGGTCACAAATTCATTATCAAAGCGGCTTCCAGACTCGAAGGCATTTTGAGTCAACATTCGCTGACAGAAACCGTGAATGGTGTAGACCGCTGCTTCATCCATTTGTCTTTCAGCGTTAAGCAGAGTTTTAGCTGCGCCAGCATGATCATAGATGGCTTGTAACAAAGGAGCAATCACTGGGTCGTCACTTTGCCCACGTGCAAACGCGATACGTGCATCATGGATTCGAGCACGGATACGATCTCGTAGCTCTGCCGTTGCCGCTTCAGTAAAGGTCACAACCAAGATTTGGTCTACGGTTAGCGGCTCATGGTGTCGAGTGGCTTCAGTCAGATCACCTTGTGGAGCGGCCGTACCGTGCCCGAGCAGTAGGCGCAAATACAAGCCAGCAATGGTAAATGTTTTACCCGTACCCGCCGATGCTTCAATTAAACGCGCGCCATGAAGTGGAAACGTCATGGTATCGAGTGTTTTTGGAGCGATTACCTGAACACTGCTTGTGGTCGTCATGCCTTACTGCCTTTTGATAGATGAGTCTGTTAAAAATGTGACTATTGCTATAAATGTGACCTAGCGTGGAAAACGTCATTCAATTTACGTCCTACGCTGATTTGTTAATAGTTAGTGCGATCTCTCTCACGGATCAATTCAGATCGCCTCGCTACTATGCGCCCACGAGTTCAGGGGCGCGTACGAGTTTTGTACTTTACGGCGTTACTTTGAACCACAGAATAATGGTCCCTCTGACCTGTGGCCGTACAGCGAACGCCCTACACTAATAATGATTTACTGGCGGCCACTTTATTTCCTGTACCTTGCTTTTCTTCACCTTGATTCCCTTCATCTTGAAAGCAGGCATCCCAAATGCTTACCAACGACTCTCTTTCGTCTTTCATTAATTCAGCGCACCCGCTATTGATCTTGTCGATCACAGCCACTTACTCCTGCTCTTCCAGATCGGCAGCAGCCAACCTTGCCGCCTGTAGCACAAGCGTTGAATACATACGCGACTCAGTAGCCAGCTCATCATCCCACTTAGACCAAATACGTGAGATGTAGGTATCTCTGCCCTCGCCCGTGAAAGCGAAGCTATCATTAAAAGTATCGGCCATTTTCTTAAGTGACTTTTCTTCGTCATCGACCCATTTACCACGACTAAAGCCAGCCTCAACGCCAGCCAATGCGGTTTTCGGGAAGTAAGGTAGCGGTGCTGTCATGCCTTGATAAAACAGTCGCACTAATTCAGCCAACAAGCTCTTCGCCTGCTGCGCATCGCCGATAGGCTGTAGCGTTTGGTGAACAACGCCCTCTTTTCTGTCATAGCCAATAATATGGGTCGTTTTTCCGTGCCCCATCACAGCGCAGGATAGATGATCAATCCACGCAGCCAAGTAATCTTGAGAGCGTATTTTTCCGCTACGGAAACGAACTAGACCCGATTGATAGTTTTGAGTTAACCAACCCATCAAGCGAACAGGTTTACCTTCGCCTAACACATCAAATTCGATATTCACTTCGAGATCTTGTTGCGGCGAGCCGCTCACAAATCGAATCTCTTTAGCTAAGTCTTCCGCTTGAACACGGTTGGTTTCAAACTCGATATCACCAAAGGCGCCAACCGGTAATCGGCCCTGTGCTTTTTGCTCAGAGACAAACAGTCGCACTGCTTCGTCTGCGCCTTCAGGGTGGTCTAGCAGCACTTGCAGCAAAGCATCCTTAAGTTGGAAACTCTCTAAACCATTAAGTACAAATGGCTCATCGTCTTCCATCACAGGAAGTGGCGGCTCAAATACCACTTTTAGGCGGCGATTAAAGAAGTACTGCACTGGCAAACGCCAAAAACGCTGTAACTCAACCAAATCGAGTTCTAACGGGTACGTCGCACCCAACAAATAGTCATCCAACGCACGATTGAATTCACCACTGCGTTCACCGGTACGGTTAGCCGCTGGAAGCCACTCTTTGGCGTAACTCAGCACATGGCTCGCATCACCTTGAGTAAACGCAGCAGGGCTGAACGGTGTCATGGTGTGTTCAAAGCTGATCGCTTGAGTCAGCTTGATGCCTGAATCATCACTTGGTAAGGCTTGGTCGTCACTCAAACAGTAGTTCTGTTGGCAGTACTCTATCAATTCAGAAACCAACACCGACGGCACTCGCTCGGTATTATCTTGAATCGAACGGCCGACATAGCTGATGTATAAACACTCTTGTGCTGACAGCATTGCTTCTAGGAATAGATAACGGTCATCATCACGACGAGAACGATCGCCCGGTCGTGTGCGTCCGTTCATTAAGTCAAAACCTTCTGGCGGCATTGAGCGAGGGTAAACACCATCATTCATGCCCAACAGACAAACGGTTTTGAACGGGATGGAACGCATCGGCATCAGAGTACAAAAGTTAACTTGGCCGGCTAAGAAACGCTGGCTAATGCGCGCGCCAGATAACTTATTATTGAGGTACTGGTAGATAATGCTTGGCGACAGTTCTTGTTCGTACAAGGCATCATCAAGCTGTTCGTTCAGTTGCGAAAGTGCATCACGAATCGATTTGAGCACCACCTCGCCTTCTAGCTCCACCGCAAAGAAATCATCAATCATTTGCAGCAAGGTTTCACGCCACATATCGATAGATTGGGTTTCTGTTAAGCGTTGACGGTAATGGGCGATACGATCGATAAAGTGCGCTAACTTACCAGCAAGTTCGGCGTTAATACCCTGAACTTCGTTATAAGCGGCAATCGGAGAGTGTTCAGTTTCAAATAAACCCGCAGAATCCGACATCGCATAGCCTAAGAGCATGCGCTGAATACCGAATAACCAAGTATTTTGCTCGGTCGCAGGTAGATCAAATTCTGTTGCAGTTGAAGCATCAACCCCCCAACGAATGCCCGCCTCTTCAACCCATTGCTTGGCTTGCTCGAATTGAAACTCGTCAATACCAAAGCGTGACATCATCGCAGGAATTTCTAACAGCTCTAGCAACTCAGACGCGAGACAACGCGTATTCGGTAGCGCGACCAACTGCATGAAGGCAGTCAATATTGGGCTCTCTTGGTCGGCGGTTCTATCTGAGATCGAGTAAGGGATATAGCGATCACCCGGGGCATTACCAAATACTGCCTGAATCGCTGGGCTATAAGCATTAATGTCAGACACCATCACGATGATATCGCGTGGTTTCAGGGTCGGGTCGGCATCAAACATCGCCAATAACTGGTCATGAAGAACTTCCACCTCACGCATTGGGCTGTGACACGCATGTACCGTCAACGATCGATCGCCAAGCTCAACCACCTGTTTATGATTGCTGGAGTCTAAGATGTGGTCGTCTTGATGCTCTTCTAGCTGGAGAATATCGGCTTGCAGTTGATGCAGTAGGTTATCCCTCTCAACATCAATAAAGAACTCATGCTCTTCACTGTCTGATTGAGACAGCAAAAACAGGTTATCTCTACCCAGCTTCCCCATAGACGCAAGTAAACTATTACCCACGGCTTGGCTGGTGTGTAGTTCATCTTCAACGTTGGCTTCAATACCATCTTTCAGTGGTGAAGCTTCACCTTCCAATTCAGGTAAACCATCAACCAGAGCAAACTGTTTACGGCGCTGCGCTTCGACTCTTGCCAAGTATTTACGATCGCGAATATCGCCCCAGTAATGTTGGCAAGGATTGGTAAACATCAAGTGCACATCAATCTGCTCGCCAAGCGCTTTCAATGCATCCATGTAGCGAGGAGGCAGCGAAGAAATACCAAACACAAATAAGCGTTTAGGCAGATGTTGCAGTTGACCTTGTTGCTTGGCTAGCGCTTCAATGAAGTCGTGATACAAGTTGCCACGGTGATATTTAGATTGGCCTTGAGACAAGGTTTTCTCATAGAGTGCTTGCCACAAAATCGGTTGCCAAGGGTGCTCTTGTTGTCCCTCATCATCGATAAGTTCTGCAACGGGCTCTCCCGCTTCCCACATCGCCATCCATTCAGGTCGATACACCAAGTAACCATCGAAGATATCGGCAATTTTCTCTGCCAATTGATACAACTTCGAATCATCTTCGTCGTTTTCAAGGTAGCGTTGTAGAGGTAAAAAATCAGGGTGGTCAAGCTTAGCGGGTAGTAAACTCATCAACTTCCATGTCATCGCTTCCTTGTTAAAAGCACTGCGTTTAGGTACATCAGGAAGCACTTGGGTAAACATATCCCAAATGAAGGTTGCTGGAAGTGGGAAATCGATATTTGCTGCTACGCCAAACTCTTTGGCGAGTTCCATCTTAAGCCATTGAGACATACCTGGGCTCTGAACCAAGATCTGCTCTTTTTCGAAAGGATTGGCTAAAGGATCACTTTTGATTAAGTGAACGAGAAGGATTTTTAAAGTATCGACTTTATTGGAATGGTAAACAGTAAACAAAGTGCACTCACGCTAATCTTGCCACAATATAAAGCCAGATTAGCATAAGTGCCGTGTTTGGATTAGGAATATAAGCTTATGAAATACTGAAAACTTAAGGTCCGTTTATCTTTTGAACTATTGCTTCTTACAATCTACTGCCTACCGCACTTAGAACACGGTGAGGTTTGTAATTCATGTAATAACGAACCGCCACATAACCCACTACAAACGTTGCCACAATCAATTCTAGATACGCTAGGTTGAACACTTGATCCACATAGTGAGTTTCCACACCAACAGTTTGCATCCAAGCCGCCAATTTGAATAACGCCGTTGCACCAATCACGATTGGGAATGTAAACGCCGCATAGCCAGGGCTGAATGGCAGACGAAGTAGTTTGAAAAACGCGATATAGATAATAAACGTCATCAACACTGCGATACCAAATAGTAAACCAATAATCACTGGTGAAGGGCTAGCAGTAACGGTTAGGTAGCCGGCTAAAGATAGACTTGCTGGTGCCGCCATAATCGCAATGGTTGGTTTTGCTGCGTCAGGAACTTCATGAGAGAAGATCAAACGGTAAATCATTAGAGGTAGCATTACCGCATAAACCAATAAGCCAAAGACTAAAGTCGCGTGAGCAACGGGCTCTAAGATCGGGTTACCTGAAAAAGAAACGTCTGCCACGATAATACCGATTGGTGGCACAAACCAGCTTGGCACCATGTGGTGAATCTCAAAGTTTTTAGCTCTGTGGTATAAGAAGCTCACCAAGAATACGACATGTAACGCTACCGAAGCGAGCCACACAGCTTCTTGTAAGAATTGAGAGATTGGAGCCAACGAAGCAGACACCACCATACAACCCATCGCGAATGTGGGTACAACACTGCCGACAACAGGGTGAGCAAGGTCTTCACGTAATAAGTGGCCATGAATCAAAAATTTCACAGCTAAAACAAGAAGTAATACCGCCGCAATGCCAGCACTGATCCACTGCACCAAACCCGGTGTGTGTAAAGTACCTTGTGCGACTAAAACGCCATCCCAACACCAACCTAAGCTTGCAATTGCGAGTGCTAACCCTGCCATGGGTGTTGGAGCTCCTGTTAATCTATATTTAATACGTTGAATCATGTCAGCCTCTCTTAAACTTAATTCACTAAACTTGTGAACTCATCAGCTTGTTGAAGCCATAATACGCTTGCGCTTCGTTAAACAATATCCAATTATATATAACAAGTGTTCATTAATACTGAACGATATCTTTCCACCAGCAGCGCAAAACTAGGAACCTGATGGCTAATATTTCAATCAAACAACTCAAAGTGTTTGTCACCATTACCCAACATTCGACGCTTACCGCCGCATCGGAAGCACTGTTTTTGTCTAAGGCTGCTGTCAGCATGGCGCTGGGCGAAATGGAGAAACAATTGGGCCACTCTCTATTTGACCGGGTCAACAACCGATTAATTCTCAATCAAGAAGGACAAAAACTACTTCCTTTGGCTGACGAGATTCTTCATAGAGCCGCAGGTATCGATGTTTTGTTCCGAGATGACCAACCATTAAGTGGCAATTTAAAGGTTGGCGCGAGTGACACGATTGGTAATCAGGTCGCACCGTTTATTCTCTCTGGCTTTCGCGAACTAACTCAGCATCAAGATCAGAGCTTATTCATTTCAAACAGTGCGCTGATCTGCCAAAAGTTGGTGGATTATGAACTGGATATCGCGTTAATTGAAGGAAAAACACTCCATCCGGAGTTGATCTCTAGCCAGTTCAGTAGCGATGAAATGTGTATTATTGTTAGTAATCAACACCCTCTCAATTCAAAAGAAAAAGTGATTTTAAGCGATTTAGAAGATAGTCATTGGATTTTACGTGAGTCTGGTTCAGGCACTCGCGAGTTTTTCCTGCGTGCCGTCGCACCACGCATCGAACATTGGTATGAATCCTTTGAGCTCAACACGACTGAGGCGATCATCAATTCTGTTTCTGCCAATCTTGGATTCGCGTGTTTATCACGGCTGGCTGCGCAACGAGCAATTGACTCAGGCCGAGTGAAAGCACTCGATGTCCCACTCGACATGAAACGACGTTTCTGGATGCTAGTTCACAAAGACAAATACCAGAGCCCACTGCTGAAATCTTTCATGAGTTATTGTGAAGACTGGGCTACACATCAAGATTGAGGGCGCATTGTTAGGGCTCCAACTGGACTTTCAACATCAGAAACTGTATAAAAAGCCAGTAAAATTTTATCAAACTTAGAGGATTAACCATGGCTGTTATCGTCAAGTACGTGGTCGAACGCAACGGAGAAGAGAAAATGACTTTTACCTCTAAAGCCGAAGCTGACGCATACGACAAAATGCTGGATATGGCTGATGAGCTTTTTGAACTATTAAGCAAAAGCGATTTAGTTGAAGATGAAGGCAAGCAAGAAGAGCTTGCTATGTACCTAGCGAAGAACAAAGAAGAAGTTCTTTACGCATTAGGTGCTAAGCGTAAACCAGCTCCGAAAAAAGAAAAGAAGCTTGAAGCTGTTGAAGACGCAGAAGAAGATGCCGCTTAATTAGCTGAAGTTTTCTAAAAAACGTCAATAATGTCTCTAATCAGAGCTCGTTATTGGCGTTTTTTTTATACTTATCGAAATATAATGAACTCTGTTTATAGTCGAAATCGCTCTAAACATTCGCTTGCACAAAAGTGTGATTAAGATCTAATCTATAGCCATCAGGTGATGGGGTTCCACCTAAGCTTTTGCTTCAACCGCCCGTTCTTTTGAACCGTGCTAATGACTCCTACAGAATCGAAAACAGGTAATACTGTTGGATGTATCGCTACTCCTCCATTTTGGAATGGACTTAGTCTATTAAGACTGAGCTTCATGTCACCTTTGGATGATCGATACTCAAGATCTGTAGTGAATTAGCCGCACCTCTTCCAACACGTCCTGTTTTCTCAACGCCCTAGGTCTTAAATGGCTCTATCAGTGAGAAAACATTATGCACTACTCTTCAGAAATTCAATCAATGTGCCCTATTCAAAGGGGTGATCTTCACACTTCAGCGCCAATTCCAGTTGAAGGCGCCATGGTTAGCCCAAAAGATGTCATCGCTATTTCTGGTTTAAGCCATGGCGTAGGCACTTGTGCACCACAACAAGGTGCAGCAAAACTAACGCTGAACGTAAAAAACGGCATCATCGAAGAAGCGCTAATCGAAACGATTGGTTGTTCAGGCATGACTCAATCAGCCGCGATGGCAGCTGAAATCCTCACAGGAAGAACCATTCTTGAAGCTCTGAATACTGACTTGGTGTGTGATGCAATCAACGTAGCGATGCGTGAAATCTTTCTGCAATTCGTTTACGGTCGAACTCAATCCGCATTCTCTGAAGGCGGCCTAGAAATTGGCGCAGCATTGGAAGACTTAGGTCAAACACAACGTAGCCAAGTAGGCACCAGCTATTCAACTTCAGCGAAAGGCGTTCGTTACCTAGAGCTTGCAGAAGGCTACGTGACCAAGCTTGCACTTGATGACCATAGCGAAGTGATTGGCTACGAATATCTCAACCTCGGCAAAATGATGAAGGCGATTAATCAAGGCGTGTCAGCCAATGAAGCAGCAGACCTTGCTATGGGAACCTACGGTCGCTTCGATGAAGCCGTTACCACCATTAACCCACGCCAACACTAATTTTGCCAATTTAGAGGAAAGATATGATGAACACTCAATTTAATGAATCGGTAACTCGCGTATTGGCAGAAATGAACTTCGACTCTTTAGAGCAAGCGAACCAATACTGCAAAGCCCACAACGTTGATCCAAAAGCCTTGGTGATGGACACCCAGCCTATCGCTTTTGAAAGCGCTGCCGATGCTTATATCCTTGGTTCAGCACTGGCGCTATTTCGCAAAGCCACCAGCGCAGAACAAGCAGCGAATATCATTGGTGAAGGCCTTCAAGCATTCACCAAACCCGGCAGTGTTGCTGAGCAACGCCAGGTCGGTATTGGCCACGGTGCATTGGCTGCACGTCTTCTCAATGAAGAGAGTCACTGCTTTGCTTTCCTTGCGGGCCATGAATCTTTTGCTGCTGCAGAAGGTGCGATTAAAATCGCACTCAACGTCAACAAATCACGTCACAACCCATTGAAGGTAATACTCAATGGTCTAGGTAAAGATGCAGCTTACTTAATTTCTCGCATCAATGGTTTTACCTATGTTCGCACTCAATATGATTACCAAACAGGTGAGCTTGTTGAAACCGAACGTCGCCGCTTCTCACAAGGCCCTCGCGGAGAGATCTTGTGTTACGGCGCTGATGATGTACGTGAAGGCGTGGCAATCATGCACCGAGAAGAAGTGGATGTAAGTATTACGGGTAACTCAACGAACCCAACGCGCTTCCAACACCCTGTAGCAGGTATCTACAAAGCAGAACGTACTCGCCAAGGTTTGCCTTACTTCTCAGTTGCTTCAGGCGGCGGTACAGGTAGAACATTGCACCCAGATAACGTGGCAGCAGGCCCTGCGTCTTACGGCATGACAGATACTATGGGTAGAATGCACGCTGATGCTCAGTTCGCAGGTAGCTCTTCTGTTCCGGCTCACGTTGCAATGATGGGCTTCATCGGTATGGGTAACAATCCAATGGTCGGTGCGACGGTTGCATTGGCTGTAGCAGTAAGCGAATCTCAAAACGCATAACGACAACGTTGAGCGCCACGATCTATCCATAGAATAGAGTCAGTTAACTGAGAAACAAGCAATAACAGACGACCAAAACTCTACACCTATCACTAAAACCAAACAGCCAGCCTTATGCTGGCTGTTTTTTATTCACACTTGCTCTACTATCTATTTCTAATAATTATTTGTATCTAAGATTAAATACACAAACTATTTGTATTTAACTGCATCTTTTCAAAGGAATAATATGAAAGAGCTCATCATTCATACCATTACCGTGTTCATGGGCTTTTTTGCCATCATGAACCCAATCGCTAATACGCCAATTTTTCTTGGATTAACCGGTGACAATGACAGGGAAACCGTCAAATCGATCGCTTTCCGTTCAGTGTTTATCGCATTCATCATCGTCAGTACTTTTGCACTCTCTGGCAAACTTATCTTTGACCTCTTTGGTATCACACTTTACGCACTTCGCATCACAGGCGGCATTTTGGTCTTTTTGATTGGCTTCCACATGCTGCAAGGCGATTCAACACACGCCAAAGCAAAAGAGAAAGTGAACTCAGACGCCCAGAAAGACGCTGCTCTAAGTATCGCCGTCTCACCACTTGCAATGCCAATTCTCGCTGGCCCCGGCACCATTGCCACTGCGATGAACTTTGCCAGTACCGAGGGGGTCTATGAAACCATCATAACCATCGTCGCTTTCGGCCTACTATGTACCTTAACCTATATCTTATTTGTATTCGGCGAACGCTTCGTTAAAGCTGTCGGACCAAGTGCATTGAACGTGATAACCCGAATGATGGGTTTAATACTCGCCGTTATCGGTATGCAGATGTTGATTGAAGGGATTGAGCAGGCTTATAAAGCGCTATTTATTTAAAGAGTGTTGTTCATTTAAAGAACGTTGGTTATCTAACTTTGATATCAAATTTTGTTGAATTGCATCATTTTCTCATTGCAGAAAACTATCTCCAGAAAGACAAGCAATATCATTTTACAGACTTTATCCCGATGCGCCCTTTCATAACGAGGGCGCTCTCTTTATGATGAACGCAATTAAATTAACTTTGCTAACGGCAGCGCTTGTTATTCGAGCCGCTGCTATGAAATAGCAAAATCAAGACTCAACACATGGAGATTCAACATGGCTTACTTTTCACTAGCCTTCGGTACGGCAACCAAAAACCGCGACAATAAAATCATTGAAGCGTTCTTCCCTAACCCACTTCTAAACCCAAGCGACGCTCTTGTTGCGGCTGTTGGTGAAGTTGCAGGTTACACTGAAGGCAACCAAGCTATCGAAATCTCTGCTGCACAAAGCGCAGAACTAGCGAAAGCATTCGCAGCAAACGACGATGCAGCAAACGCATCTTTCGCAGAAAAAGCAGCAGCATCTGAGCAACCTCTTGTTCTTGTTGTTCTTGCGACTGACGAGAAGCCAGCATCAGTTGCTGAAGGCTTCCTTAAGCTGCAACTTATCTCTAACCGCCTAGTTCAACCACACGGTACGGTATTAGACGGTATCTTCGGTCTACTGCACAACATCGCATGGACTAACGAAGGCCCTATCGATCTTCCTGAGCTGGCTGAGCGTCAAATCGAAGCTCGCCTAGCGGGTCGCGCTCTGTCTGTAGATTGCGTAGACAAGTTCCCTAAAATGGTAGATTACGTGGTACCAACAGGTATTCGTATTGCTGACACTTCTCGTGTTCGTCTTGGCGCACACGTAGGCGAAGGCACAACAGTAATGCACGAAGGTTTCATCAACTTCAATGCGGGTACTACTGGCGTAAGCATGGTTGAAGGTCGTATCTCTGCGGGTGTTGTTGTGGGTAACGGTTCAGACATCGGCGGCGGCGCTTCTATCATGGGTACTCTGTCGGGTGGCGGTACTATGGTTATCTCTATCGGCGAAAACTGCCTACTAGGCGCAAATGCGGGTCTTGGCTTCCCAATGGGCGATCGTTGTACGGTTGAGTCTGGTCTTTACGTGACTGCGGGTACTAAGGTTCGCATGTTAGATAAAGAAGGCAACGAAGTAGAAATCATTAAAGCTCGTGACCTTGCTGGCGTTTCTGATCTTCTGTTCCGTCGTAACTCGATTACTGGCCAAATTGAATGTCTAGCGAACAAGTCAGCTGTTGAACTGAACAGCGAGCTACACAGCAACAACTAATCTACGCACTAGATGCTAAATTACTAGATACTAAAAAACACGAAGCCGCTGGAGGTAAATCCAGCGGCTTTTCTTTTATCTATATAAAACGGAAAGCGTTACACTTTCTCGGCAGCTAACTGCTCAAGCGCTTGAATAGAGGTTTCTGATACTAACGTACCATCCATGTAGTAACTGACCTTGTCGCCATCACGAACCCCCGTCAAAACGGCTTTCTGACCATCATTGTAGGTGATGTCCATACGAATCGTATTCTCATCGATTTGTTTCATCTCACCCCATTCGATCTGACGATTATTAAAGCCAAGT
Source organism: Vibrio sp. 10N.239.312.C11 (assembly GCF_041466065.1). Lineage (NCBI taxonomy): Bacteria > Pseudomonadati > Pseudomonadota > Gammaproteobacteria > Vibrionales > Vibrionaceae > Vibrio > Vibrio sp. 10N.239.312.C11. The sequence goes on along the minus strand of NZ_JBFSRZ010000003.1, from coordinate 28,338 downwards.
GGTGCATCTTTCAGTGAATCATCGAGGCTATCGTTCACATCAATCATAGTATCGACTTTACTATCGAATATATGAGGCGCGCCAGTCAGTGGGTTTTTTCCTGCCCAGAATTCGATCGAGTTAAATACGATGTAATCGGCTGCGAATGTTAAAGCGTAAACTGGAGCAAGCAAGAAGTTGACCCCAGCACGAGCGTAACGGTTATCTACAACCTCGACGTTGAACTTCATTAATTTCCCAGTAACGGCATTACTACCGACACACCCAGCTAACGACATGACAATCGCTGCCACTGCAACTGCTTTTGTGATTGTTGTTTTCATAGATCCCTCTTGTGCCACGATGATTGATTCGGTTTTTGCATAGCCAAACAGCAGTCTTCCTGTTCACGTACAGAAATTCATGGCCTAACAAATTGATTCCATAACATTTAGCGTAGTGGAGTTTTTTAGAACAGCAAACTGCAAACGTTAATTGTTTCGCTCTGGTTCCTAAAGAGTTGCCAATAAAAAAGCGCAGACCTTTCAGTCTGCGCTTTTATTAGTTTTTAAAACTATTCGGTTTTGTGAACCAGATTAACCCACATTCTTACGTGCGTTTTGGAACATACGCATCCAAGCGCCATTCTCGCCCCAACCTTCTGGAGACCAAGAGTTAGCAACCGTACGGAATACACGCTCTGGGTGAGGCATCATGATAGTCACACGGCCATCCGTCGTTGTTAAACCAGTGATAGCATTTGGCGAACCGTTCGGGTTGTTCGGGTATTGCTGCGTTTGGTTACCGTTGTTGTCAACGTAACGTAGGGCAACTGTACCTGAGTTTTCAATCGCGTTTAGGTGGTCGTTGTCACGCACTTCTACGCGACCTTCACCGTGAGAAACAGCGATTGGCATACGAGAGCCTTCCATGCCATTGAAGAATACAGAATCAGACTTCTGAACTTCAACTAGGCTGAAACGTGCTTCAAAACGCTCAGATTCGTTGCGAACGAAACGTGGCCAGTACTCAGCACCAGGGATTAGCTCGCGCAGGTTAGACAGCATCTGACAACCGTTACACACACCTAGAGAGAAGGTATCTTCACGCTTGAAGAAGTTTTCAAACTGGTCACGTGTAGAGTCGTTAAACAGAACCGACTTAGCCCAACCTTCACCAGCGCCTAGTACGTCACCGTAAGAGAAACCACCACAAGCCACAAGGCCGTTGTACTCTTCTAGTACCGCTTGACCCGTTAGGATGTCGCTCATGTGAATATCAGTTGCTTCGAAGCCTGCACGGTCAAATGCTGCTGCCATTTCAACGTGAGAGTTAACACCCTGCTCACGCAGAATCGCCATCTTAGGCTTAGCGCCCGTGTTGATGTAAGGAGCAGCAATGTCTTCGTTTACGTCAAAGCTTAGTTTCACGTTCAGACCTGGGTCTGAGTTGTCTTTCTTCGCTTCGTGCTCTTGGTCTGCACAGATTGGGTTATCACGTAGACCTTGCATCTTGTGCGTAGTTTCAGCCCAGATAGTACGTAGTTCAGTACGGTTACGTTGGATTACAACGTCTGCGCCTGACTTAATCACTACTTCGTCTGATGCTTCAACAGAACCAATTACGTGTGAACACGCTTCTAGGCCGTTTGCAGCAAGTGTAGAAAGTACTGCGTCTAGGTCATCGTTACGAACTTGGATTACCGCACCTAGCTCTTCGTTAAATAGTGCAGCTAGTGTGTCTTCACCTAAAGCTTCAATGTTTGCATTAACACCACAGTGACCTGCGAACGCCATTTCAGCAAGTGTTACGAATAGACCGCCATCGCCTTTATCGTGGTAAGCGACAACTTGGTCGTTTGCTACAAGTGCTTGAACGCCTTCGTAGAAACCTTTTAGTTGTGCTGCATTGTCTACGTCTGCTGGCTTGTCACCAAGCTGCTTGTAAACTTGCGCTAATGCCGTTGCGCCCATGCGGTTTTGGCCGTTACCTAGGTCGATAAGAACTAGGCTTGTATTACCCTTGTCAGTACGAAGCTGAGGAGTAATCGTCTTACGAACGTCTTCAACACGTGCAAACGCAGTGATAACAAGAGATAGCGGAGACGTTACTTCTTTCTGCTCGCCGTTCTCTTCCCACTTAGTCTTCATCGACATTGAGTCTTTACCCACAGGGATAGTAAGACCCAGTGCCGGACATAGCTCTTCACCCACGGCTTTAACCGCTTCGTAAAGACCTGCATCTTCACCAGGGTGACCTGCTGGAGACATCCAGTTAGCTGACAATTTAATGTGTTTGATATCGCCGATGTTGGTCGCTGCGATGTTAGTGATTGCTTCACCAACCGCTAGACGAGCTGACGCGCCAAAGTCTAGAAGTGCTACTGGCGTACGCTCACCAAGAGACATAGCCTCACCGTGGTAAGAGTCGTAACTTGCTGCAGTTACTGCGCAGTTAGCAACTGGAACCTGCCATGGGCCAACCATTTGGTCACGAGCTACAAGGCCTGTTACCGAGCGGTCACCGATGGTGATAAGGAATGTTTTCTCTGCCACTGTTGGTAGGCGAAGAATACGGTCAACCGCTTCGTTTAGTTCGATACCAGAACGGTCAATCGCAGGATTGTTTGCTTTTAGCGTCTTCGCGTCACGGTGCATCTTAGGTGTTTTACCTAATAGGATGTCCATTGGCATGTCGATTGGCGTATTGTCGAAGTGTGAATCTTCTAGTTTCAGATCACGTTCTTCTGTTGCTTTACCAACCACTGCGTAAGGTGCGCGTTCACGTTTACAAATCGCGTCGAATGTTGCCATGTCTTTATCAGCAACCGCCATTACGTAACGCTCTTGAGATTCGTTACACCAGATCTCAAGTGGGCTCATGCCCGGCTCATCGTTTGGCACGTCACGTAGGTTAAAGATACCGCCACGCTCACCGTCGTCGACTAGCTCAGGAAGTGCATTCGAGATACCGCCCGCGCCTACATCGTGGATGAATGCGATTGGGTTCGCATCACCAAGCTGCCAACAACGGTCGATAACTTCCTGACAACGACGCTCCATCTCTGGGTTTTCACGTTGTACAGAAGCAAAATCTAAGTCTTCAGAAGAAGAACCAGAATCCATTGAAGATGCAGCACCGCCGCCAAGGCCGATGTTCATTGCTGGACCGCCAAGAACAATTAGGCTTGCACCTACTGGGATCTCTTTCTTCTGAACATGATCATCACGGATGTTACCAAGGCCACCAGCCAGCATGATTGGCTTGTGGTAACCACGTACTTCTTCACCTGCGTGAGAGTTTACTTTCTCTTCGTAAGTACGGAAGTAACCTAATAGGTTTGGACGACCAAATTCGTTGTTGAATGCTGCGCCACCAAGAGGGCCTTCAAGCATGATATCCAAAGCAGTAACGATACGGCTCGGCTTACCAAAGTCAGTTTCCCAAGGTTGAACGAAGTTCGGAATCTTCAGGTTAGATACAGAGAAAGCAACCAGACCCGCTTTTGGCTTACCGCCAATACCAGTTGCGCCTTCATCGCGGATTTCACCGCCTGAACCTGTTGATGCACCCGGCCATGGAGAGATTGCCGTTGGGTGGTTGTGCGTTTCAACTTTCATCAAGATATGTGTTTTTTCTTGGTGGTAGTTGTACTGGCGAGTTTCTGGATCTGGGAAGAAACGACCCACTTCAGAACCTGTCATTACCGCTGCGTTATCTTTATAAGCAGACAGAACGTGCTCTGGTGTCGTTTCAAAGGTGTTCTTAATCATCTTGAACAATGATTTTTCTTGCTTAACGCCATCGATAGTCCAATCAGCGTTAAAGATCTTGTGACGACAATGCTCTGAGTTCGCTTGTGCAAACATCATTAGTTCGATGTCAGTCGGGTTACGACCTAACTTCTCGGTGAAGCTTTCAAGAAGGTAATCGATCTCATCTTCTGCAAGTGCAAGACCTAGGGTAACGTTTGCTTTTTCAAGCGCTTTACCTCCGCCAGTTAATAGGTCAACTTCCGCATAAGGAGCAGGCTCAGCCACGGTAAATAGTGCCGCCGCTGATTCGAAGTCAGTGAAAACCACTTCCATCATACGGTCGTGCAGGATTGCTTTCAGCTCAACAAGTTGAAGCTCAGAAAGTTCGGCAGAGGTTTCAATGTAGAAAGCAGTACCGCGCTCTAGACGTGACACTTTAGCCAGTCCACAGTTGTGTGCGATATCTGTTGATTTTGAAGACCAAGGCGAGATAGTGCCCGGGCGTGGCGTTGCAAGCAGCAGTAAACCTTCAGGTTCATGCTCTTCAATCGTTGGACCGTAAGTCAGTAGCTTTTCTAGCTTCTCAACTTCAGACTCATCTAGGTCTGCCGTTAGATCAGCAAAGTGGGCAAACTCAGCGTAAATACCTGTTACAGGTAAGCTTAATTCACGACAAAGCTCTAAAAGCTTGTTAACACGAAACTCAGATAGAGCTGGGGAGCCACGCAAAATTCTCATGTGCTTAGGTCTCTTATGCAGTTGATTAAGGTAGTATTGGAATAAATTCAGTGGGTTACAGGAACAACCTAACTGTTTTCTTCGAAGCTATTCCCGAAGGTTGCCAAACCTATGCCGATTCCACCTCTTCAATGCGAGCGCATTATAAAGCATTTCTTTTTGTGACGTAACACCAAAAGCAACCGTTTGCGTGATTTTTTTTATCTTTATGCGTAAATGGTACTTTTGCTGCATTTATCAGCACTTTTACAACTGTTTAAATAAACCTGCTTTGCCAGCCTTGCGGGGTTTGGTATAAAGGGGCTTCCACTTTTCGAGATTTCATTTTGATGCCTAAATTTACGCTCATCTTTTCGTCTAAGTTCCTTCTGCTTGCCATTGCCCTAGTTGGGTTGGCTGGATGCCAGATTGAGTCAGAACCTAAAAGTGTCCTTGAGCAGATACGAGAGCGAGGCGTTCTTCGCGTCGGCACCCTAAATAACCAACTCTCTTATTACATTGGTCCCGATGGCCCTGCTGGTTTGGATTACGAGTTAGCTCGTGAATTTGCGCAGGAGCTTGGTGTACAGCTTGAGATTAAACCCGCTTACCGTTTATCCGGCCTCTTTCCAGCCTTAAAGAAAGGCGAGATCGATCTTATCGCGACAGGGTTAACGCAAAACAATAACCTGACACGCGCTTATCGCGCTGCGCCCGCCTATTACTATGTAAGCCAGCAAGTGGTGTATAAAAAAGGACAGTGGCGCCCAAGAAACCTTCAACAACTGATCAAGTTCGAGAATAAGCGTCAAGCTGATTTCGTAAAAGCACAAACTGAATCAGAAGAAACGGCATCTACCGAAACATTGACGCCATCTTTGGTGGTAGTGAAGGACTCACATTTTGAGCCAACACTAAAACAGATCCAGAACAAGCACGATGACTTTATCTACGATGCAATAGGTAATGCTGACATCAATGACCTGCTAAAAGAAGTGTCGACTGGTGAACGCTTGTTTACTGTTGCGGACTCGATTGAGCTGTCACTCGCACAACGTTTATACCCAGACGTAGCCTTAGCTTTTGAACTGACAGAAGATCAACCTATCTCTTGGTATTTACAGAAATCTGAAGATGAAAGCCTTTATGCATTACTGATTGAGTTCTTTGGTAACCTAAAACAGTCTGGTGAACTGGCTTCACTAGAAGAAAAATACATCGGCCATATCGGCACTTTTGATTACGTTGATACTCGTGCATTTATCCGTGCATTGGATAGCAAGCTGCCAAAATGGTCGCCACTATTTCAGAAATATTCTCAAGAATTTGACTGGCGCTTGATTGCCGCTTTAGCATACCAAGAGTCACACTGGAATCCTGTTGCACGCTCTCCAACCGGTGTTCGAGGCATGATGATGCTGACACTGCCTACTGCGAAGAGCGTTGGTGTAACCAATCGTCTCGACCCGAAACAGTCGGTACAAGGCGGTGTTGAATATTTACGTCGTATCGTGAATCGAGTGCCCGACTCAATCACTCAGCATGAAAAGATCTGGTTTGCGCTTGCCTCATATAACGTAGGTTACGGGCACATGATGGATGCTCGTCGCTTAACCAAAGCACAAGGCGGTGATCCTGATGCTTGGGGTGATGTGAAAGACAGGCTTCCTCTGCTAAGACAGAAGAAGTACTACAGCAAAACTCGTTACGGGTATGCGCGTGGTGATGAAGCAAGGAATTACGTTGAGAACATTCGCCGTTATTATCAGAGCATTATTGGCCATGTAAATAAGCGTAATAAAGAGGAAGAAGCGAGCCTTGAAGGTTTGGTCGTTATCCCACCTCTAGAGGTATCAGATGCTGAATCAACAATCAGTGAAACTGAATCCGCAGTGAACGACGCTGAGTCTTCCAAATAAAAGAAAAAGAGCAATGCCATTTAGCATTGCTCTTTTTTATTGCATCACGATAAATGACCAAAACAAACAAAACGCCTGCGATATCCAGTGTGTCATATTGCAGTAACAATCGAACTTTATAACGTCACACCATAAGCGACATAATGCTCGGTGCATTCAGCTCTTAGCCATCACGATGGTGGTTCAGAAAGCTAGCGCTAAGTTCGTGGCGGAGCTTATAAACAAATAACCACTATAATTAAAACTGAAGTCATAATTACAAAGCCAGACGACAAATAGGAAATCGTTGAAATGATGAAGAACAAACTGAAATCGAAACGCCTTGATAAGACCGTTGCTGCCAACCGTCGTAAGCGTATGCTTTCAAATAATAAGAAGAAGATCATTTGGCGCAACCGTGCTTTCATGCAGATGATTGCTGAGTAAAAGTAATGACCAACTAAGTTTGCTTGGCACTCTTATGATTGAGAGTGCCGAAAGATCGCTGCTATTTTTTGTTACAGACCTTGTTCTTGTTACTGACCTTATTCTTATTACTTGCCTTGTCAGATTCTAAACGCTGCTCTTCCTGCAAACGCTCAAGCTTTCGCTTCTCTTTGATCTCTTTTCTACGGCGCTTAAAAAACGCCTGTAATTGTTCACGACACTCTTCCTCTAACAAACCATGCTCAACATCGGCATAGTGGTATGAGGCTTGGCTTTCAAAGAGATTCAATACCGTACCCGCCGCACCCGCTTTTAAGTCTGGAGCACCAAACACAATACGCTTTACTCGGCTGTGTAATAAGGCACCCGCGCACATTGGGCAAGGTTCTAAGGTGACATACAAGGTGGTATCAAGTAAGCGATAGTTTTCCAAGGCTTGACCTGCTTTACGCAAGGTTTCGATTTCTGCATGTGCGGTTGCATCGTGGCAGCCAATCGAGCGGTTCCATCCTTCAGAGATAACCTCCCCATCTTTCACTAGAACAGCACCAACGGGAACCTCTCCCTCTTTTTCTGCTTGCTTAGCTACCTCGATGGCGCGTCGCATGAAGATTTCATCTTGAGGGCTGAATTGATGGTCTGACAAAGGGAGCTCCAGAAAACAAAGGATAAAAACGAAAATAGGTATGCGGTGAAGCATACCTAATCTTCGTGATAATGAACAATAAAGAGAGAAGAGGCAATGAACAATCGCCGCTTACTGATTAGGCGGATCGCTAGCTATTGGCGCCTTCTATGTCATCGGCTATTTGCGTCGCTTTGATACTCACAATTCGATTGTTCTCAACAGAGATAACTTCAAACTGCCACTGCTGGTATTGAACAACTTCACCGGCATCAGGTAAGCGCCCTATTAACCAAGTCACTAGGCCATTCAACGTTTGGAAGCTCTCGCTTTCACCCTCAAAATCCGACAGCTCTAAGCGGTTTTTCAGTTCACTGATAGGAATCAATCCATCCACCAGCAATCCATCTTCCACTTGCTCTGTCCAAAGATCTTTAGGGTTGTTCGATAACTCACCAGCAATCGCCTCTAGGATATCGTAATGAGTCACAAGGCCTTGAACATCGCCATATTCATCAACAATGAATGCCATCTCTGTACCCGACTCTTTAAAATAGCCAAGCAGACGTAAAGCCTTCATCGATTCTGGAACATAGATCGGAGAGCGAGATAGCCCCATGATCACTTGAATATTTAAATTGCCCGCCTGATTCAATAAGGCTTTGGCTGACACCGTACCGACCACTTTATTGAGGTGATCTTGGCACAATGGAAACACACTATGCTTTGAACTACGCAGTTTTTTAAATATCTGCTCAACCGGTTGGCTAATATCCAGAAAGTCGACGTCTCGACGTGGCGTCATCAACGAGCTCACAAGGCGGTCATCAAGCTGCAAGATATTACGAATCATCTCTTGCTCACCACGTTCAATCACACCAGATTCCGAGCCTTCTTTCACGAGTGCATGAATATCATCTTCCGTCACACTGTCTTCTTCGCCACCACGTCCCATTAACTTGAGAATACCTTCCGTAGAAGCCGACAACGCAAACACAAACGGCGTCGCAATTTTAGATAACCAGAAGATAGGCAGCGCGACTAGCACAGCAATGTTTTCAGCTTGAGATTGAGCAAAACGTTTTGGCACTAGCTCACCTACAACAATCGCGAAGTAAGTAATACCCACAACGACTACCGTGGTAGACAGGATATTCGCTTGTGTTGGATCGAGTCCCCACAGTTCAAGTTGAACGGCCAGTGGAGCAGAAAGCGTCGCCTCCCCCACAATACCGCTGAGTAGGCCGATTACCGTAATACCGATTTGAATGGTTGAAAGGAAGCGGGTTGGATTTTCTTTGAGCTCAAGAGCAACCTGAGCGGAGCGATGTTTTTCGGCTAAGCGTTTCAGCCGACTATTCTTTGCTGCTACCAGTGCAATCTCTGACATGGCAAACAGACCATTTAAAACAATTAACCCTACTAAAAGCAGAATTTTCATGTGGCTTGGATTTCCTAAATTTACCGGCCAACAATTAGCCGTAATCCGGAGTATAAGCTGAGTGCCTTTCTTTTGGATATAGAAAGTTTTGAATATAAAAAGTTTTGGATATAGAAAGTTTGGGATATAAAAAGTCTTTGCTATAAAAATCTTGGATAAAAAAAACAGAAAAAAATAGCAAAAAAAAGCCCGCACATTTCGGTGCGGGCTTAGCAATGAATAAAGCTTAATTTTGCTTAGTTCAATCTTACATTGTGTAAGTGTAAGGAGCTTGGATACCTAGCGGGATACCAAGAGCCCAGTAACCTAGCAAGAAGATAGACCAACCGATTAGCATAGCAATCGAGAATGGCATCATTAGAGAAGCTAGAGTACCGATACCTGTCGACTTAACGTAACGTTGACAGTAAACAACAACCAGTGGGAAGAACACCATCAGTGGAGAGATGATGTTAGACACTGAATCACCTACACGGTAAGCCGCTTGAGATAGCTCAGGAGAGATACCTACAACCATTAACATAGGAACTAAGATAGGACCAATCAGTGCCCACTTAGCTGAAGCTGAACCTACAAGAAGGTTAACTGAAGCCGTTAGTAGAATCATACCAACAACCGTTGCTTCACCAGGAAGATCCATTGCTTTCAAGCCTTCAGCACCGTAAAGCGCCAGCATAGTACCGATGTTTGATTGAGCAAATGCTGATAGGAACTGAGCACAGAAGAACGACATTACAATGTATGCGCCCATCGTTGCCATCGTCTCAGACATTGCTTTGATAACATCATTACTATTCTTGAAGGTACCCGCTACACGGCCGTAGACGATACCCGGAATAATAAACAGGATGAAGATCAGAGGAACGATAGACTTCATTACTGGTGCTGAGAACGCCGTTAGTTCGCCTTCTGGTGAACGAAGTGCTGAGTTTTCAGGCATTAGAGCCGCGATAAGCAGACCAATACCGGCAACCATTGCCCAACCAGCGAATTTGAATGCTTTAGATTCAATGGCTGTAAATGTACCTAGATCAGGTGCTTGTTCTGCATCTTCATCGACAGGCGTATTAGCAAGACGAGGCTCGATGATTTTCTCTGTAACATACCAACCAATTGCCACAATTAGAATTGAAGACAAACCAGTAAAGAAGATGTTCGCTAGAGGGTTGATCACGTATGCAGGGTCAAGAACGTTTGCCGCTGTTTGAGTGAAACCTGCGAGTAGCGGATCAATACCTGAAGGAATGAAGTTCGCTGAGAAACCACCTGATACACCAGCAAACGCTGCTGCAATACCCGCTAGAGGGTGACGACCCGCTGCGTGGAAGATGATACCGCCAAGAGGGATTACTAGAACGTAACCTGCATCTGCTGCTGTGTGAGACACGATAGCAACAAGAATTAGCATTGGCGTTAGTAGCTTAGCTGGCGTGAAGTTAAGCATCTTCTTAAGGCCAGTCGTAATGAAGCCTGAAGAGTCAGCAACGCCAACACCTAGCATAGCAACAAGTACGATGCCTAGCGGTGCGAAGCCTGTGAACGTGGTAACCATATTCGCTAGGAAGCTAGCAAGCGCTTCACCAGTAAGTAGGTTGTTTACTTCAAGAGCAGCACCCGTTTGAGGGTTGATTAAGTCGAATGAAAGATTCGATAAAAGTGCAGATGCTACCCATACAATAACTAGAGCCCAGAAGAACAGAATTGCTGGATCTGGAATTTTGTTGCCGGCGCGTTCAATGAAGTTTAGAAAGCGGTCCATACCACTGATCTTCTCAGTCGATGGTGCTTTTTTTACGGCTTGGTTACTCATTGTAACTCCATATGTGATGTTGTTTGTTTAGGCCTAATATAAGTTTTGACCATGGCCTATTGGTACAGCACATATTCTATTAAAGTCGCTGTTAAAAAGCACAAGGTTCCACATCATTTTCCATAAATGGAGACATATTTTGCAAAAATACTGTACAACAGCAACAATATAAAAACACAAAAAACACCATTCCATATACAGAGTTTTAACTGGCACGTAAACAATGTCCGAGGAGTGAAAACTATCAGTAAAGGAGAAGCGTAGGGCTTGGCATGCAGTAAACGTTTGCTTAATAGATCAATCAAACTCACTGTATTTGGAGAGCATAGTTTCGAGGCGAATGCTTTGCGCACGGTTCATGCGATCTCGCCATGCAACAGTCACCGTAATGTTTTTCAAAGCGTGAGACAAGGCACCACTGGCATTTGTCACCTCACAGCTCATCGTATACCCAGAGCCCGACAAACCAGATAAAGGATCCGAACTTGTCGCATTGCGACAGTAGTCCGCTTGATTGAGATCCGTAAAAAGGATTAACCCTACAGCTCCCCCCACATCCGATACACGAGTTCGATAATACTCCATCTGCCTTTCAGCAAAATGAAGCGCTTCTACACTGTGCAACGCGTAATCCGATTTTTGTTCTGCATAGACCTGTAGCTTAACCAACCCTAGCGAAGCGATACCGATCAATAGAAAAGAGATCAGGACCTCTATCAAGCTAAAACCGGAATGTTTATAAGTCATTCCATGATCCCTTTTTCCATTTGGCTTTCAAAGGAACACTATGGGGGTTGTATTCGCCTGTGTAATCTAAGTTAATCGAACCTTGAATTGTCGATAACCCGCCAACTGAATCAAAGAACATCCCTCCCTTGGGAAAAAAAGAAGCAAATCCAATATAAACCGAATTGTTCTGCACTAAGCCGGCGATAGGTATCGTATTTGGAACTTTGGCCCATAAGCCGCTCAATAGGTCCGTATCAACATCAGGGGAGGCTGGTTCGTCGTATATGCTCATATCATTTAGGTGATAAAAGGAACCATCAAACACACTTGCATTACCGTTCGCAACGATGCCATCTTGAATCACTAATGAACGTGGAGTAATAACACCGGGGATAGGTTCTACCACATTAATTGGTGGGTGATAGACCACGCAATCACCGATCACCCACACCTTATCTTTGCCACTAGTAAAGGCGTTATTAATCGCTTGGCTACACTTATTACCTTGATACTTCCCGTTGAATAAATCAATGTGCTTGGGGGGAGATACAGTCCTGTCAATGAGGTCAATCACATGATAATCACGCTTAATCTGGTCAATATTTTCTGGCGTTTTAGATACCCCAAAGTAATTAGAGAAAGTATCGATGGCTGGGTCAAATTTGAAATCTGATTGAAAAGCATTTGAAGGCAATGACCCAACTGAATCAATGGTTGCATTGCGGTTAATATCGGTTGTCGGTTGGCAAGACTCAAAGGTAGGAAAAGGAGGGATACCGCCCGTAGGTGTGATTGTCTTCAAACGCCCGCCGCCTTGGTTTTTATAGATCACACTATCTAAGAACCGAACAGACACACATTCGTTAATACCACCGACCGCAGTAAGACTAATATCTGGGGTAATATCGATATTGTGATCAGAAATAAACTCCAAACTCGAATTGGTTTGCATCGCCCCTAGCCCCGACGAATTGTTAAAACTTATCTCTTTGTTCAGAGATAAATAGTGAGCACTCGACACCAATATATTCGGTGTTAGGTTATCTGATTTCAACGTAAGGACTTTCGACTGCTGACAGTGATTCATTAAATCATTGGGAATTGCCGTGAGATCATTTTCAGCTATATAGGTAAAACCACACTCCAACCCAGCCTCGGCGTTCCAATGAGCTTTGCGGACTTGAACTTCATTCTGCGCGACCTTAATTTGATGAAAAACGCTGCGATAGGTGCCCAAAGTAACAATTAAAGCACTCAACACTAAAACAGATGTGATTAACAACGTAGCCACTCCAGCTTGCTGCTTTACCGAGGTCATTGCCAATTCCTTTGCTTAACGGTTATAGCGACGCCTTTAGAGATCCCAGCACTCGGAATTGACGCAACAATATTCAAATCAGTGAGCGTAGTGCTCACCCCATTTTTGCTCAACACTTGTGAGGATATTGATAAATCGTCGACGGAAATAATGCTATCGTCGAAAAGTGAGTAGCATGAGGTAACTTGATCATGGGCTAAAATGTTCCCTGGAGTAAGAACGCCCTTTTCACAAACTTTCAATCGAGTCCCCTCCTTTTTATACACGATATTCCTGTAATTTTTTCCGTCAGTTGATCTCTCTTTCAAATAGACGAACCCCACCTCAACACCACCGCTAACATGAATCGTATTAACGGCATCTAATAGCTTCAGGGATTCACCATTTGAACCATCGTAGCCTGCTCGTTGAATATCTTCTTTCATTACCTGCATCGTGCTCGTAAGGTTTTGCAGCAGCAATAGCTCAATGCCTTTATCTTTGGCTATTCTGTGCCCCGTCATAAATACGCTGCCGATAATAGCAATCGCGAATACACCAATAACGGAGGTGACCATCAGTTCAATGAGAGATGCGCCCTTTTGCTTTCGCAAGCTTCTACTGCGGGCCTTAGCAAGCATAGTAACCATACTGATCGCCTGATTCGCCGCACACTTTAATTCGCCCCGGAGGGCTAGATAGTTTAATCAAAAGCCGGTCGGTTGAAGCACTTTTAGGAGCCAAGTAAATCGTACCTCTGGCAGGCCTTCCTCTTACACTTTCAAAGCTGATTTTTGAGCCTGTATAGTTATGAGAAAACGATAAATCTCGAAACGGTTCTCCCGACAACATCAGCAATGTATCACCAGACAGATCTTCCGTAGGCTTCAACCATACTGTCCACTCCCCCGTAGATTGCTCTTCATTTTTAGCCGTCGAGAAATGTACCCAGAGTTTTTGATTTCTTTTCACAGACTCAGACTTTGCCTGTACTAAGAAACCATTCAACTCCCCAGCAACGCGCTGTATCTTGACTGTTTGGGTGACTGAACTAAAACTCGGAGCAGCCGTCGCTACCAATATCGACAGTATCGACACCGTTATTAACAGCTCTAATAAAGTAAACCCGCGAGTCATTTCCCAAATTCCTATGTAATCAGGTGCGTAAGCATATTTAATCTTGCACCGATGCTACCACCCGAGAAAAATGGACAGGGTTATGAAAGGAAACTACTCGTGAAGATTCGAATAAAAAGATGTAACAACAACAATTTAAGTATGAAAGGAATGACACTGATCGAAGTATTGATCGCTGTTGCCATTGTAGGAGTACTCAGTGCAATAGCTTATCCAAGCTACACAAACCATGTTTTAAAATCGCATCGAATGACAGCGATAGGAGATATGGCAAAAATTCAACTTGAACTTGAGAGTGCTTACGCCGGAAATTATGCCACGGCTGCTGGAAACATAGTTTCTGGAGGAACCTGCTCGTTTTGCGATACCGATACAAGCAGGTACACACTAACAATTTCGGCTAGCAGTACCTCATACTCCATTCAAGCAGAACCACACGCACCACAGACAAATGATGACTGCTTAGACTCACCGACTGATATTCTGGAGTTACATCACTCAGGTGTTTCAGAGCCTCAAGCGTGTTGGAAGTAACAAGAGGAGACACTAAAGCCTCTAGGGGGTGATCTGAAAAATTTCGATTATTTTTGCTATGAGCTTCTTTTATACCAATCAAAAAACACAAATCTATAGACACAAAAAAACCTGCTACATGAGCAGGCTTTTCTACTTTTATCATTAAATTGAAGTATCAATAATTTAAAGATCAACAACTTAACGTGTCAATAACCTATTTATCTAATCAGTTGATTACTTAGTTAGGTCATCAAAGAAGTTTTTCACGCCGCTGAAGAAACCTTCAGATTTTGGCTTGTGCTTGCTTGCAGCTTCACCACAACATGTTTCTTCAAATTCACGCAGTAGTTCTTTTTGACGAGAGCTTAGCTTAACCGGTGTTTCAACCACTAGCTTAACGATTAGGTCACCCACACCGCCGCCACGAACGCCTTTCACACCTTTGCCACGCATACGGAACATACGGCCCGTTTGTGTCTCTTCAGGTACTTTAAGGTTTACACGGCCATCTAATGTAGGAACTTCAACTTCACCGCCTAGCGCTGCCATTGTGAAGCTAACTGGCACTTCACAGTAAAGGTTGTTGCCGTCACGCTCAAAGATGTTGTGCTCTTTTACGTGTACTTGTACGTACAAGTCGCCAGCTGGAGCGCCGTGCTCTCCTGCTTCGCCTTCGCCAGATAGACGAATGCGATCACCAGTATCAACACCTGCTGGGATCTTAACGTTAAGCGTTTTCGTCTTCTGTTTGCGACCTTGACCATGACATGAGTTACATGGGTCTTTGATGATCTTGCCTTTACCGTTACAAGTAGGACAAGTCTGTTGAACCGCAAAGAAACCTTGGCGCATTTGTACCTGGCCGTGGCCATGACAAGTACCACACGTTTGTGCAGAAGAACCCGCTTTCGCGCCGCTACCATCACAAATGTCACATTCAACAAGTGTTGGTACTTCAATCTCTTTAGATACACCACGAACGGCTTCTTCTAGAGAAAGCTCCATGTTGTAACGCAAATCAGAACCACGTTGAGCACGCGCTTGACCGCCGCCACGACGACCGCCGCCGAAGATATCGCCAAATACGTCACCGAAGATATCGCCGAAGTCACCTTGGCCACCGCCGCCGTAACCGCCGCCACCCATGCCACCTTGTTCAAAAGCTGCGTGGCCGTATTGGTCGTAAGCTGCTTTCTTTTGAGCATCGGTTAGGATCTCGTACGCTACTTTTACTTCTTTAAATTTATCTGCTGCGCTTTCATCACCCTGATTACGGTCCGGGTGGAATTTCATCGCTAAGCGTTTGTACGCTTTTTTAATATCGCGCTCTGATGCATCGCGGCTTACGCCTAATACTTCGTAAAAATCACGTTTTGACATGTTCTAGGTCACCAAAATAATTGCTACTGCCGAATGATCACTTCAGCAGTCTGTGTATCAATCTAGATAAAAGTTCTGTCGGCTGAAACGCCGAATAAAGCTATTATCTAGATCGACAAGTCTAAATACAAATTTACGGGCGTGAGAGTTACCTCTGACGCCCGCAATAATAAGTCTTTGAGACAATGAATTTCTAAGCAAGTAGCTTGAGTTCTAGGAGGAAGCGCGGAGCCTACGCTAGTAGGTGAGCACTTCCGACAACGAAATCAGGCTACTCTGCGACGAAATTATTTTTTGTCTTCTTTTACTTCTTCGAACTCAGCGTCTACCACATCGTCGTCTTGCTTAGGTTGTTCACCAGCGTCAGCACCAGCTTGTTCAGCTTGAGCTTTCTGTTGAGCAATTTCCATTAGCTTTTGAGCTGCTTGCATAAGTTCTTGAACTTTAGCGTCGATAGCTTCTTTGTCGTCACCAGACTTAACTGATTCTAGAGCTTCGATAGCTGCTTCAATTTTAGCTTTCTCGTCTGAAGGTAGAGCTTCACCAGCTTCTTCTACTTGCTTCTTAGTGCCGTGAATCATTTGGTCAGCTTGGTTACGTGCAGTTACTAGCTCTTCGAACTTCTTGTCAGCTTCTTTGTTAGCTTCTGCTTCTTGAACCATTGCTTCGATCTCTTCCTCAGACAAACCGCCTGATGCTTGGATAGTGATCTTCTGCTCTTTACCTGTCGCTTTATCTTTAGCAGATACGTTCAGGATACCATCAGCATCTAGGTCGAATGTTACTTCAACTTGTGGCATGCCACGTGGTGCTGGTTGGATACCTTCTAGGTTGAACTGACCAAGAGACTTGTTGTAAGTCGCTTGCTTACGCTCACCTTGAAGAACGTGGATAGTTACTGCGCTTTGGTTGTCTTCAGCTGTAGAGAACACTTGATCCGCTTTAGTAGGGATAGTTGTGTTTTTCTCGATAAGCTTAGTCATTACGCCGCCCATCGTTTCGATACCGAAAGATAGAGGAGTAACGTCTAGAAGAAGAACGTCTTTAACTTCACCAGCTAGTACACCACCTTGAACAGCAGCACCCATTGCAACAGCTTCGTCAGGGTTCACGTCTTTACGTGGCTCTTTACCGAAGAATTCAGTTACTTTAGCTTGAACCATAGGCATACGAGTCTGACCACCAACTAGGATAACGTCAGTGATTTCGCCTACAGATAGGTCAGCATCTGCTAGAGCAACTTTTAGTGGCTCAAGAGAACGTTGAACTAGGTCTTCAACTAGAGACTCAAGCTTCGCGCGAGTCACTTTGATGTTCATGTGCTTAGGACCAGTCGCATCTGCAGTAACGTAAGGTAGGTTTACGTCAGTTTGAGTAGTAGAAGAAAGCTCGATTTTCGCTTTTTCTGCTGCTTCTTTAACACGCTGCATTGCTAGTGGATCAGCTTTAAGGTCGATACCTTGCTCTTTCTTGAACTCATCTACTAGGTAGTTGATCATGCGGTTATCGAAATCTTCACCACCAAGGTGAGTATCACCGTTAGTTGAAAGAACTTCGAAAGTCTTCTCGCCTTCTACTTCATCGATTTCGATGATAGAGATATCGAATGTACCACCACCAAGGTCGTATACAGCGATAGTGCGGTCACCACCTTGCTTGTCTAGGCCGTAAGCCAGAGCAGCAGCAGTAGGTTCGTTGATAATACGTTTAACATCTAGACCAGCGATACGGCCAGCATCTTTCGTTGCTTGACGTTGAGCATCGTTGAAGTAAGCAGGAACAGTTACTACTGCGCCAGTTACTTCTTCGCCTAGGAAGTCTTCAGCTGTTTTCTTCATTTTCTTAAGAACTTCAGCAGATACTTGAGGAGCAGCCATTTTTTGGCCTTGCGCTTCAACCCATGCATCACCGTTATCAGCTTTAACAATGTTAAAAGGCATGATTTCGATATCGCGTTGAACTTCTTCATCTTCAAAACGACGGCCGATTAGACGCTTAATCGCGTATAGCGTGTTTTGAGGGTTAGTAACAGCTTGACGTTTCGCAGGTTGACCAACTAGCGTCTCGCCTTCAGTGTATGCGATTACCGATGCTGTTGTGCGTTCGCCTTCAGCATTTTCTAATACGCGTGGTTTGTCACCGTCAAGAACAGCAACACAAGAGTTAGTAGTACCTAAATCAATACCAATGATTCGACCCATCAGGCTTTCTCCGAATAAATTCTATTTAGTTTTTTGCTATACCCACTATGTGGGGGGTAGTAATCAGGGATTCAACCCTAATACACAAATTTAAGTGCAAATGTAATTTGCTTTCGTATGCACCATAGATAAGGGCTCACGAATCCTTTTCAAGGGGGATACTGGATTTTTTCACATTTATTTTGATAAAAGGAATGGTTAGACACGAATACATATCATTACCTTCACATAAGCCTAGTAACTGGGTTTATCACCCAATAAAAAACGGAGCCACTTAGGCTCCGTTTGTCTATTCAGGCTTTCCACTTAGATTTCATCTATTAGATAGAGGAAAATCTCTGATTACGCTTCTGCTTTCTTTAGCTCAGCTTCTTCGTTTGTTTCAACGCCGATTTCGCCTTCAGACTTAGCAACGATAGTGTTAACCGCTGTATCACCTACTACGTTAGAAGAAGTACAGAACATATCGTTGATACGGTCTACCGCAGCAATGATAGCTAGACCTTCTGGTGGTAAACCTAGTTGGTGCAATAGAACACCTACCATTACAACACCACCACCAGGAACACCACCAGCACCGATAGACAGTAGCAAGATAGTTAGACCCAGAGTAAAGATGTCAGCCGTGTTGATTGGTTGACCGAATGCGTTTGCTACGAACATTGTCGCTAGTGCGATGTAGATAGAAACACCAGACATGTTCATTGTCGCACCCAGTGGTACACCGAAGCCTGCCA
The DNA here is from genome assembly GCF_041466065.1 of Vibrio sp. 10N.239.312.C11. Lineage (NCBI taxonomy): Bacteria > Pseudomonadati > Pseudomonadota > Gammaproteobacteria > Vibrionales > Vibrionaceae > Vibrio > Vibrio sp. 10N.239.312.C11. The sequence continues at coordinate 9,669 of NZ_JBFSRZ010000003.1, read as the reverse complement.
CAGATCTTGATACACCAAGCTTTTCAGTTAGAGTGCGCATTGTTACTGGGATAGTCGCATTCGAACTTGCCGTCGATAGTGAGAAAAGGATTTGCTCGCGAGTTGCACGTAGGAATTGCTTAGGCGTAATACCTGTCGCGATACCAACCATCATTGGGTAGAAGAAGAAAATCCAGAACACTAGCATCGCAACAACAAGCGCTACATAGCCAGCTACAGACATAAGTGTCTCAGCGTTCAGTGTCGCACCTAGTTGAATCATCAGAGCGAATACACCAAATGGCGCCAAGCTCATTACTAGGCCGATAAGCTTCATCATGATTTCGTTAGCCATCTTGAACGTTTTGATCGCTGGACCGCCACGTGAATCAAGAGCCTGAATAGCAAGACCAGTCAAAATTGCCATGAAGATGATCTGTAGCATGTCGCCGCTTGCAAACGCCTGAACTGGGTTGCTAGGAACGATGTTCACAACAAGAGAGAAGATATCTGGAGTTTCAGTTGTTGTTAGTTGAACTGTCTCAGAGATCGTTCCGGCTAAATCTGCACCAGCACCCGGTTGGAAAATAAGGCCAACAGTTAGGGCTGCAGAAATCGCGATGATGGTGTTGATAATGTAAAGAGCAAAAGTTTTACCACCTAGGCGACCGAAAGAACGGATGTCTTTCAATTCAACAATTCCGCAAACGATAGATACGTATACCAGTGGAACAACCAATAGTTTGATCAAAGAGACAAACATACCACCGACACCTTCTGCTAGACCTAGCAGGTAAGTATCAAATACTGCAATACCGTTGAATAGGTACTGAATAGCAGTACCAATAAGTAGGCCGGCAAACAAGCCTACAAAAATCTTACTTGAGAGCGATTTATCCATCGTTCTTCTCCAGTTTGTTGTGTTTGAAATTTGTACTTTTATAGTTATATATGCGAGTTAAATCGCTATATCGCAGTGGATTTTACATACAAAGATAACAATTAAAAGCATTTATTTACAAAAACATTACAAGTGTGACGTCAAAACATTTCTTCATTAACAACTGGTTTCATAATATAAAACTCTAAATCATTGTTCTGGGTAATATAAAAGGAACAACATTCTTAATGCGTTTTTGGTGACTATTTACGTGGGGTCTCAAGTTATAGGCACAAAAAAAGAGAGGCATATGCCTCTCTTTCCATTTTACGTAAACCAGTGATTTATTTTGTCGCCGCGACTACTCAGTCAATGCGCGACTCAATCACTTGGCAGCGTAACACGTCATTACTTAGCAACCATAACCATCGCAGGGCGAACCACACGACCGTTTAACTCGTAACCTTTTTGCATTACGAACATAACCGTGTTTGATTCGTGATCTGGACTTTCTTGGATAGACATCGCTTGGTGGAATTCAGGGTTGAACACTTCACCTTCAGGGTTGATCTCTTTAAGACCAAACTTAGCAACTGTGTCTACGAACGTTTTGTGCGTTAGCTCAACACCTTCAAACAGTGGCTTAACCACTTCGTTTTCAGCATCTGCCGCTTGCATTGCACGCTCTAGGTTGTCGATGACAGGAAGTAGACCTTCAGCAAACTTGTTCAAAGCGAATTTACGCGCCTTATCAATTTCTTGCTCGCTACGGCGACGCATGTTTTCAACTTCAGCTTTTGCGCGAAGAACAGAATCTTGCTGCTCTTTCACTTTAGATTCGCTAGAAAGTAGTGCAGCTTCTAGTTGAGCGATTTTTGCTTCTTGCTCATCAACAGACTCTTCATTTAGCTCAGCTTCTTCAACTTTCTCAGCTTCAGCAATGATTTGATCTAGCTCTTCTTCCGTTACTTTGTTTTCTTCGTTGCTCATGATCTCTCCAGAATTCGTTTTCAATGCAAGTGACAGGTGTGTTTGCACCCCAAATTGATATAAAACACTCGCATAGACGTTCAACTTGCCTTTATTATGGGGATGAAGAATTTTGATTCAAGCCTAATTCGTTTGGAAACGTTATGAAAAAGCCATTTGAAGTCATCGCCATTATTGGTAAACCTCGAGATCAGCAAGCAATTCAGACTCATAGAGAGCTCTATCAGTGGTTAAGTACTGAGGGTTATCAAGTGTTTGTGGATGACAGACTCGCTACAATTTTAGACGATATCCCACAAGAACATTTTTCTAGCCTAATTGAATTAGGTAAACGCGCCGATCTCGCCATTGTGGTGGGTGGTGACGGAAATATGCTCGGTGCCGCTAGAATCTTGTCACGTTTCGATATTTCAGTGATTGGCGTAAACCGAGGTAACCTAGGTTTCCTTACCGATCTTAATCCTGAAAACTTCCAGAGTGCGCTTACTGATGTACTCAAGGGTGAATTCATGGAAGAAGAGCGCTTCTTACTTGAAACTGAAATTCATCGTCATGGCCAAATAAAAAGCCACAACGCCGCACTCAACGAAGCAGTACTTCACCCCGGTCAAGTCGCACATATGATCGAGTTCGAAGTGTATATCGATGACAGCTTCGCCTTCTCACAGCGTTCTGATGGCTTGATCGTCTCAACACCGACAGGTTCTACCGCTTATTCGCTTTCTGGCGGTGGTCCTATCCTGTCATCAAGCTTAAATGCAATTTCATTAGTACCAATGTTCCCACACACCCTTTCAAGCCGACCACTTGTGGTGGATGGAAAGCGTCGTATCAAGCTGATCGTATCGCCAGATAACCGCGGTACACAGGAAGTGAGCTGCGATGGTCAAATCTCGCTACCAGTTTCTCCTGGCGATGAGATCCACATTTACCAAAGTCCGAATGTGCTCAAGCTGATCCACCCTAAAGACTACAACTACTACCATGTTCTGCGTAACAAACTAGGCTGGTCGAGTAAGTTGTTCTAAAAGAATAAAAGCTCCAGAAGTAACCGAATTATGAAAGGCTGACGACGTTCGTCAGCCTTTTTTATTGCCCATAGAAAGCCCGTCGGCTCTCGCTTCTCTGCAATTCCTTATACCTCCACTCCCGACAGGGAGGAACAACTGAATTGGGAATCTACTGCGGTTTCAGTGATCTACGGACGCGCTCAATTCTGAGATCGGTCACAAAAAATTTTTACCTGTCGACTTTACTGTATAAAGAAACAGTATATACTGAGCTTATATACAGTATTGTTCAGTTATACAGGTAAATAAAAATGCTGGCTCATCTAAGTGTTAATAATTTCGCTATTGTTAAGTCTTTACAGCTAGAACTCTCTAAAGGCATGACAACAATCACCGGAGAAACTGGTGCGGGTAAATCTATCGCTATCGACGCTTTAGGCTTGTGTCTTGGAGGAAGATCTGATGCAGGAATGGTTCGACAAGGTGAAGAAAAAACCGAAGTCAGTGCCGCTTTTTTACTTGAGAACAATCTGCATGCTACCCGCTGGTTAGAAGACAATGAACTGCTTGATGGCGGTGAATGCATCCTACGCAGAACCATCTCTAAAGAAGGTCGTTCTCGCGCATTCATCAACGGCAGTCCCGTGCCTCTTTCACAATTAAAATCGCTTGGACAGCTGTTGATCAACATTCATGGTCAACACGCGCACCATCAGTTGATGAAAAGCGATTACCAAATGGCCATGCTTGATCAATACGCAGGTCACTTGAACCTATTGAAATCGACACGTAATGCTTACCAAGCCTGGCGACAAGCCGATAACCACTTGAAAGAGTTACGTGAAAATAGCCAGCAAAACCAAGCTCAAAAACAACTTCTTGAATACCAAATCAAAGAGTTAAATGAGCTGTCTATTGGGGAGGAAGAATATGAAGACCTCGAACAAGAGCATAAGCGCCTCTCCAATAGCGGAGAACTGGCCACAACCTGCCAACAAGCTATCGAGCTTATTTATGAAGGTGAAGAAGTTAATGCGCTTGGTATTCTGCAATCGGCCAATAACTCCTTAATTCAGTTAGCGGAGCTAGATGAAAGATTGGCTGAGTTACCAAACTTATTGTCTGAAGCCATTATTCAGATTGAAGAAACCAACAACGAGTTAAGAACATACCTAGACAGCATTGATGTTGATCCCGGTCGTATGGCTTACGTTGAGGAGCGTTTCTCTAAAGTGATGTCGATGTCTCGTAAACACCACGTATTACCTGAAGAACTGTATAAGCACCATCAAGACTTACTACAACAAGTTGAAGCGCTTGATTGCTCTGATGAAAAATTGGAAGAATTGGCAAACGAGGTAGAAAACCAATACCAGTCGTTCGTGGCTAAATCAGAGAAGCTTCATAAATCTCGAACTCGTTACGCAAAAGAACTCAACAAGCTGATCACGCAAAGCATGCATGAACTGAGCATGGAAAAAGCGCAGTTTGCCATTGAAGTAAACAACACCAACACACACCCTTCTCCATTAGGTATGGATAACGTGACCTTCATTGTTTCGACCAACCCAGGTCAACCAATGCAGCCCATTGCTAAAGTGGCTTCTGGGGGCGAGTTATCACGAATCTCACTAGCGATTCAGGTGATCACAGCGCAAAAAGTGGATACACCAAGCCTGATTTTCGATGAAGTCGATGTGGGTATCAGTGGACCAACCGCTGCGGTTGTCGGAAAAATGCTACGTAAGCTGGGCGAATCTACGCAAGTTATGTGTGTAACGCACTTACCTCAAGTGGCAGGTTGTGGACATCAACAACTGTTCGTTGCAAAGAACACGAAATCAGGTAAAACCGAGACTCAAATGCACACGCTTGATGAACAACAACGCGTTTCAGAGCTTGCTCGACTGCTTGGTGGCAGCCAAATTACCGAATCGACGCTTGCCAATGCAAAAGAGTTATTAATCGCAGCATAGGTTACATATTCAGCAACTTTCTGATAATTTACCGAAAATTCTTGGCAATTTTGCAACTTAATTCAAAATTGCCAGTCATAACAAGCTCAAAGCGCAAGGAGCTTTTTACTTCTTGCTGGAGCTTGTTTATTATCAGGCAGTATTTTAGCGAAGAAAGATCTCAAACTATGCGAATTAAAAAGTGGTTAGTTGCAGTTCCACTTGCACTAACAATGTTGACCGGTTGCTCTCTACTAGAGAAGTTGGTTTATCGAATTGACATCAATCAGGGTAACTATGTTGAACAAGAAGCTGTCGATCAGCTCAAGTTTGGCATGACAAAAACACAAGTTCGTTACGTTATGGGCTCACCTATGCTTATCGAAAATGGCTACCCAGATACGTGGTACTACATTTACCACCACCAAAAAGGCCATAACGACCCTATCCAGAAAAACCTTGTCGTGAACTTTGATGCCACTGGCACTCTAGTAACGATCAATGGTGATTTTGAAGCCAGTGATGAGTTCTTCGAAAGCCTTCGCTAGCTTTCAGTCAACAAAGCTCTCAGCTGATAAAGCTTTCCGGTCGACAAAACTATCAGTCGACAAGGTATGAATCGCAAAAGCCTGCTCACATGAGCAGGCTTTTTAATATCTGCTAACAAATTAGCTGCGTGTCTAACCAACAGGCACAAAAAAGCTCGCCAACATTGCGAGCTCTCTTCTTAGTCGAATTTTTTTAGCACTACGATTTAGCTGCGGCTGCTTTCGCTTGCTCAGCACGCTTACGGCGGATCTCTTTTGGATCGGCTAACAGTGCTCGGTAGATTTCGATACGATCTTTATCGCGAACCGTCGCATCTAGCTTAACGTTGCGGCTGAATACGCCAACCTTGTTTTTTGCTAAGTCGATCTCTGGGTACAATTCCAAAACGCCAGACTGCGCAATGATCTCTTCAACGGTCGCGTGCTTGTTTACTACTAAAGTAAACACACGCTGTTCATGCGGAAGTGCAAACACAACCTCTACGTGGATCATATCCGATTCAATAGTCATGGCTTAGTAGACCTGTTTCGCGCGTTGAGTAAAAGCACTGACCATATTACTCGTCAGCTCATTGAAAACCTTACCAAATGCCATTTCAATCATTCGGCTAGAGAATTCAAACTCTAACTTAAGCTCAACCTTACACGCTTGCTCATCGAGCGGAGTAAAATACCAACCACCCTGCAGCTTTTTAAACGGGCCGTCCACCAGCTCCATCAAGATCTCAGCGCCATCCGCTAAGCGGTTCGATGTGGTAAATGTTTTGCTGATACCCGCTTTAGAGACATCAACTGAAGCTACCATCGTTGAATCTGAAGATTCGATCACACGTGAACCAGAACACCCTGGCAAAAACTCGTGATAACGAGCAACATCATTGACCAAGCTGAACATCTGGTCGGCACTAAACGACACTAATGCTGAACGAGTAACCTTTGGCATATAGACTCCTGTTAAAGACAGCGTTACATTAACACAAACTGCAATTTTAATTGTATTGGGCCAGAGCGCAAATAAAAAGGATTCCCCAACTAGGGTGCAATCCGTATAATGAGGCCATTATGGCAAAGAATAAATCAAAATCAAAAGCCGGTAGTAATACCATTGCGCTTAATAAGAAAGCTCGCCACGAATATTTCATCGATGATGAGATAGAAGCGGGGCTTGAGCTACAAGGCTGGGAAGTAAAATCCCTACGTGAAGGCAAAACCAATATCGCAGAAAGCTACGTCTACATCAGAGACGGCGAAGCATTCATCAGTGGTATGACGATCACTCCGCTCACTCAAGCGAGTACTCATATCGTGGCGAACCCAACACGCATCCGTAAACTACTAATGTCGAGAAAAGAACTCGACAACCTTATCGGTCGTATTAACCGTGAAGGCATGACACTTGTCGCAACCGCGCTTTACTGGTCTCGCTCTTGGGCGAAGATTAAAGTTGGCGTAGCTAAAGGTAAAAAGCTGCACGATAAACGTACTGATATGAAAGAAAAAGATTGGGCGAGAGATAAAGCACGAATTATGAAGAGTAATTTGCGTTAATTTTAAGCACTTAAACGCACAGTGCTAGACAGGCAAAGCTTTTCTGGTACTATGCAAATAACACTTGGGGCTGATTTAGGATTCGACAGGAATTTTGAAGTCTGAGGTGCATGCCGTGGGGCGGTTGGCCACGTTAAAAGCCGCAAAAAAATAGTCGCAAACGACGAAAACTACGCACTAGCAGCTTAATAACCTGCTCAGAGCTCTCTTACCCTAGCTTCCGCTCGTAAGACGGGGACCAATAAGAGATCAAACCCAAACTAGCTAGCGCGGATTCTCCCACCTGAGAGGAAAAGCGCGAATAACAATTCAGGTTAGCCTTTAACTAGCGTGTCGGTTCGCAGGTTGCTGGTGAAATTAAAGATCGACTAAGCATGTAGTACCAATGATGAATGATTTTTGGACGCGGGTTCAACTCCCGCCAGCTCCACCAAACGTTTGGAACGGGACATCTCAGGATGTCCCGTTTTTATTTTTAAAGCCTTATATATCAACGCATTAGCTGTATCGTAGCATTTCATTACATATCAACACCTCTCATACCTTTAGTATTCCAGTTAGTATTCCAAGTAAGAACTCGTATTTTTGGAATACTAAACAGCGTATCTGAGGGGATAACATGGCTCGCAAGACTACTCGTTTAACAGATAAAGAACTTAAAGCAGCAAAACCAAAAGACAAAGACTATGTGCTGTCTGATGGTGAAGGCTTGCAATTCCGAGTCAGAAAAAATGGGACGACTCAATGGAATCTCAATTACTACCACCCCATCACCAAGAAACGCATTAACCTTGGTTTAGGCACATACCCTAACCTTACCCTAGCCAACGCCCGAAAATTGGCTCTACAAGCTAAAGAGCAACTTGCACTAGGCAAAGACCCTAAAGAATCACGCGAGCAATCAAATAAAGAACAAGCAGCCATCATCGAGCACACACTTTTCAACGTAGCTTCTGAATGGTTTGAAGTGAAGCGTAACGACGTTACTGAAAACTACGCTAAAGATATTTGGCGATCTCTAGAACTGTATGTATTTCCTGCCCTATCCAATACTCCAATATCTAAAATCACCGCACCAATGGTTATTGAGCTCCTTCGACCCGTAGAAGCTAAAGGTAGCCTAGAAACGGTTAAACGAGTGACTCAACGTTTAAATGAAGTTATGGATCACTCGGTAAACTGCGGACTAGCACCAGCTAATCCTCTCTCAGGTATTAGAGCCGCTTTTAAGAAGCCAAAAAAAGAGAACATGAAAGCTTTAGCACCAGCCGAGCTACCTGAACTTATGGCCGCGATTGCTAACGCCAGCATTAAACGCACTACGCGATCACTTATCGAATGGCAATTACATACCATGACCCGCCCCAATGAAGCCGCTGGTGCTAAGTGGAACGAAATTGACCTTGAAAACAACCAGTGGTTGATTCCAGCTGAACGAATGAAAAAACGAAAAGAACACTCTATTCCACTTACCCCTCAAATGATCGCTATCTTGGAATCAATGAAGCCAATAAGCGGACACCGTGAATTTGTATTCCCTGCTGATCGTGACCCAAAGAAACCGACCAATAGCCAAACTGCAAATGCAGCTCTTAAGCGAATGGGCTTTGCTGGTCGTTTAGTTAGTCATGGTTTGCGTTCGATTGCTAGTACCACTCTAAATGAACAAGGCTTCGATTCTGACTTAATTGAAGCCGCACTCGCTCACGTAGATAAAAACGAAGTAAGACGAGCATACAACCGTACAGACTACCTAGAACGTAGACGCCCAATGATGAAATGGTGGAGCGAACATATTGAACAAGCTTCTCAAGGCTCGCTATCTGTAACTGGTTACAAGACTTTAAGAGTTGTTGGCGATGAGTAAAGAAAGCGTAGACCTTAGAGAAGTATCTTTAGCTGAGCTAGAAATTAACGCTGGTTTAAGAGCGAATAAAGCAGGCGCTAAGCAAAAGAACATGAGTTTTAGCTTATACCTAGCTGGATTATGTATTCTTCTAGGCAGTAAATCCCAAGTGCATATTTTTACGGGTATGGGTAGAAAAGAGATTTCAGATCATATTGAGCGTTTAGATAAATACGAACTCGCTATTGAAGGCGCTGAACAGTTACCAATAAATGGAAAGTTCAGTGAGTATGTTGCCGCCCCTCAGGAATGCCCATTAACTATTAAGTTCTGGCTTTCACAAATAGTGACTAGTTTTGAAAACCAGCTTACAGGAAGTGGGAAGTATAGAATAACTTCCAATGAAGTTGGGACGACGCTACACGAAGAGGTAGCAATTGAATCATGCATACTGGGTGAACCAGAGACACTATCGTTAACTGAATTGAGAAAAAAACACAAAACCACGCCCCGAACAAACGGTCTAGAAAGAGCAAAAAGCGACCAATGTTCAAACCGTTACAGTGAGTTACTTAGAAGCCTAGTGAAAGTAAAAAAACAATCGCACTCTTTATAACCAATTACCCCCCACCCTAAAAAATAGCTCCTGCATTAACTTAAAAGCTCAAGAAGTTAATAAGCACTAAAGGAGCTCTTAATGTCTCAGCAACTAATACCAATCAGCATCATTCGTTTACCTGAAGTGATGCGTATTACTGGTCTTTCACGCCCAACAATCTATCGTCGAATCGCAGAAGGAACATTCCCAAAAAGAGTGTCACTCGGAGAACGTGCCGTTGGATTTGATCCGCACCAGCAGTTTTGGACACTGAGTTAAGTGAGTACAATCACTAATGAGGTGAACCATGACAAG